>JAKALX010000186.1 GCA_021823905.1 Chloroflexota bacterium
CAGTCGAAGTTGCGAATCGCACCGTCGGCCCCCCGTCGCCGCCCGCGGTTGCCCGGTTTGCGGCCGTACCGCACCCGGCCCACAATGCGAAGCACTTCTACCCACAGGACGGACACCATTGGCTATCAATCTCGGCGACAGCGAGCACGAAGCAGCCTGGCGGCGCGAGGTGCGCGAATTCATCCGCGCGCAGGCGCCAGCAGCTCTCCTTTCCGGCGGCGATCAGGGCGAGAACGCCCTTTTCGGGCGCCTTGGCGCAATCAAGGAGTGGCGCGACAAGGTTGCGGCCAAGGGGTGGGTCGCTCCCTCATGGCCCAAGAAGTACGGCGGCGCCGAGATGTCGGTCGTTGACCAGTTCGTGATGAACGAGGAGTTCGCGGAGGCGGGTGTCCCGTCGAACGTCGGCGGCTTCGGCGTGATGATGATCGGCCCAACCCTCATCGAGCACGGCACCGAGGAGCAGAAGGAACTGCACCTCGGCCGCATCATTCGCGGAGAGGTTCTCTGGTGCCAGGGCTACAGCGAGCCGGGAGCCGGCTCCGACCTCGCCGCCCTTCAGACTCGGGCGGTGCGCGACGGCGACGATTACGTGCTCAACGGACAGAAGATCTGGACCACCGGCGCCCAGTTCTCCGATTGGATGTACATGCTCGCCCGGACGGACCCGGACGCGCCGAAGCACCGCGGCATCACCTACCTCCTGGTCGACATGCACAGCCCCGGCGTCACGGTTCGCCCGTTGACCACGCTCGCCGGCCAGCAGACGTTCAACGAGGTGTTCTTCGAAGACGTGCGCGTGCCGGTCAAGAACCGTGTTGGCGAGGAGAACCGCGGCTGGTACGTCGGCACCACGACGCTCGACTTCGAGCGCTCGTCGATTGGCACCGCCATCGGCGTCCGCAAGCAGCTCGAGTCGCTCATCCGCCAGGCGAAGTCCGGGAGCGAGGCGTCGTTCGCTCGCAACCCCCACGTCCGCCTGGAGTTCGCCGATCGCTGGGTCGAGGCCGAAGTCGCGCGGATGCTCAGCTATCGCGTCGTGAACATGCAGGTACGCAAGCTCATCCCGAACTACGAGGCAAGCATGTGCAAGCTGTTCAGCAGCGAGCTCGGACAGCGCATCGCAAACCTCTCCATGCACATGTTCGGGATGCACGGCAACGTCCGGAACCGAGCCGCGATGGGTTACATGCAGGCGGTCAGCTCGACCATCGCCGGCGGGACCACCGAAGTTCAGAAGGGCATCATTGCCACTCGCGGGCTCGGTCTGCCGCGCGGCTAGACCGCCAACGCCACGCACACCAGGAGGGACGGCCGGCGCCGTCCCTCTTTCCTGTTCGCGACCGGCTCGCCGGCAGCTCAGCCGGTGAGCACCGTCGAAATCCGCCCGATCGCTTCGACGAGCGGCGCCGGATCGACGGTCATCGGCAGGTAGGCCTCCGCCCCGGCGTCGAGGTAGCTCTGCTCGTCGGCCTGCCGCGGCAGGGCAGCAAGGACCACGACGTGCAACCCCTCCAGCGCGAGCGCCCTGCAGCGCGCGGGGCTGAGTTCGGCCGCCGGGATGATGAGAATGTCCGACGTGGTCAGGCGGCGCCCGGACGTGAAATCAGAACGCACCTCGGCCGCAATCGAAACCGCGCGCCCGAGCCGCGAGACAAGCGCCCGCCGCAGCGCTCCGTCGGCGCTTATCACCACTACTGTCGGTTCCACGGCGGCGTAGCCTGAGCGAATGAGGCGGGCCTTCCTAGGGCCTAGAGGCGCCGCGTGAGTGGGCCGTTCGACCCACGACGCCACCGAGTGCGGTAGGATAGGGCGAATGGTCACCGTCGATGCCCGCTTCGAGGCAAACGCGTTCATCGCCCAGCGGATGGCCGAAATGGCCGACACGAGCGAGATGCTTTCCCGGAGCGAAGACCTCGCCGAAGTCCTCCAGGGACTCGCCTCGCGGGCTCGCACCGTTACCAATGCCGATTACGCCGCCATCTCGACGTTCGACGACGACGGCAAGCTGAACCGCTTCATCTACGCCGGCATCGACGACGACCAGGCGCGGCGGCTCGGCGACCCGCCGCGCGGCCGCGGCCTCCTCGGCGAACTCGCCCGCCAGGACCGGCCCATTCGCCTGGAAAACCTTCACGATCACGAGGCCTCCACCGGTTGGCCGCCAGGCCACCCCGAGATGGGTCCGTTCCTGGGCGTCCCCGTCCGCGCGGGCGGCCGGACGATCGGGTCGCTCTACATGACGCGCGCGATGGGCGCCCCGCCGTTCAACGAAAGCGACGAGCTTGCCGCGGCTCTCCTCGCCCTCCAGGCGGCGGTGAGCGTATCCAGCGCACTTGCGCGCGACCGCATCGGGCGCCTGTTCCTCCTCGAAGAGCGCGCCCGCATCGCTCATGATCTGCACGACGGAACGATTCAGTCGCTGTATGCGCTGGGTCTCGAGCTGGACCTCATGGCCAGCCGGCCCGACTTCCCCGACGAGGTTTGCAGCACACTCCGCGACGGCATCAACCGGATCAACGACCTCATCGCCGACATCCGCGGCTACATCATGATGCTCGAGGCGGAAGCGCCGCTCAGCCAGCCCGAGCTCTCCCGCGATCTTGCCTTCGTCATCCGCCAGATCGTGCCCGCCGGCATCGACGCCGTCGTGAACATCACCGCCGCCGCCCTCCAGGAACTCGGCGCGCGTGAATCCGAAGATCTGCTCTACATCGCCCGGGAGGCGCTCAGCAACGCCGTCCGCCACGGAGCGCCGACGAAGGTGGCGATCGACCTTCGGCAAACCGGCGAAGAGACCGCGCTCACCATCCAGGACAACGGCATGGGCTTCGACCAGGCGAACGTCCGCACCGGCCTCGGCACCGTCACCATGCGCACGCGAACGGAGCGGCTTGGCGGTGAGCTTTCCGTCCTTGGCATCCCTGGCATGGGCACCACCGTTCGCGTCTCGATACCACGGAGGGAAGATGACTGACACCATTCACGTGCTGCTCGCCGACGACCACGACCTCGTCCGAGCCGGGCTCAAGTCGGCGCTTCGCGGCCACGAGGAGTTCAGCGTCGTTGGCGAAGCCCGCGACGGCAACGAAGCCGTTCGCGAGGCGAAGCGCCTGCGCCCCGAGCTCGTCGTCCTCGACGTCAGGATGCCGAAGCTCAGCGGCATCGAGGCCTGCCGCGAGATCCGCTCCGAGGTGCCCGAGGCCAACGTCCTCATGCTCACCTCGTTCGCCGACGAAAAGGCTGTCATGGCCGCGATCGTCGCCGGCGCCAGCGGTTTCATGCTCAAGGAGGTCCAGACGGCCGAGCTGATCGAAGCGATGCGCACGGTGGGACTCGGCGGCAAGATCCTCGACCCCGCCAGCGCCGCCGCCGTCATCGAGCAGATCCGCCGCGGCAACGTGGTCAGCGAAGAAGACCGCGTCGCCCAGCAGCTCAGCGAGCGCGAGCTCAAGATCCTCGAGCTCATCTCCGACGGCATGACGAACCGCGAGATCGGCGAGCAGCTCTACCTCTCCGAGAAGACCGTGAAGCACCACGTCAGCGACATCCTCGGCAAACTCGGTCTCAGTCGCCGCGTCGAGGCCGCCGCCTTCGCCATCCGCCGCGCCGCCCAGAAGCCGCCTACCGACTGACCGAGACGCGCGGCGTCCAGCGGCTGAGACATTCGCCCTGCTCGAACGAGACGCTGTTGCGGTTCGACTCGCCGGTGCGCGGCGCTTCGACGTTGATCACCTCGGCGCGGAACTCGGCGAAGAGGGTGGAGCAGAACGGCGCCCGCCAGGCTGTGGCCGGCATTGATGACTCGAAGGCCGCCGAGCGGCCCCTGCGCTGCGACATCCATGGTGAGGCGGGATGGTAGCACGCCGCCGGGCCGGTCGATGCAATGCGGGGCGCTCCGCGGCTCCTACGGGCTTTCGCGCGCCGCCAGGAAGTCTTCGAGCGAGAGCCTGACGTCCTTCGCAATTTGGCGGAGCAGCGTTGGCGGGATGTCGCGGCCATGGTGAAAAGGCACGGTCGTGCCGCGGCCGTCAGCGTGGCGGTACTGTCGATGGGAGCCTCGCTGGCGGACCTCGGCGAAGCCCAACCGCTCAAGAAGTGCCGCGACCTCGCGCGGCGCCAGCACGGGGACGTCGCTCACGCAACTTCGACCGTCTGCGTGCCGACGAACTCGCTCTCGAGCCTGGGATCTCCGTCCTCGAGGAGCATCTCGACGACTTCCCTGAGGTTCGCCCGCAACTCGTCAAGCGTCTCGCCCTGGCTGTGCGCGCCCGGGAATCCTGGCACCCAGCCCACATAGAGGCCAGTATCCGCATCGCGCTCGATGACCGCCGTGAAGTTCTTCATCATCGACTCCCGGTATCCGCCACCTCGTCTCGGAGGCCGCGACCCGCCTCGAGTCTACACCTGCAACGAGACGCTGTTTCGGTTCGACTCGCCGGTGCGCGGCGCTTCGACCTTGATGACCTCGGCGCCGAACTCGGCGAAGAGGGTGGAGCAGAACGGAGCCGCCAGGATCTGGCCGGCGTTGATGACTCGAAGGCCGGCGGGCGGCCCGGGCGCTGCGGCATTCGTGTGTGAGGCGGGATGGTAGCACGTCGGTGGGAGGCTCGATCGGCAGGATCGCCATCCGGCTCGACCCGGGCCCGCTGGATGACCGGTGCGAGGCGACGCCGCCACGCATCGGGTGTCAAAGCACTGTGGGAGCGTCCGCTCCTCTGGCCTCGTCGTACGCGCTGAACTCGACCGGCAACCATTCTCCGTCGCGTCGAGACCATGCCGTATGCGCCGCTCGCACTGCGCGATCTGATCCAGCCGGAATACTGCTCGTGCTCAGAGCTCAAGGTCGGCGCGGGGTTGCATAGCCTGCCTGCGAGCCACAACCGAAGCCCTTACCATGGTTCGCTGTCGCTGACTCCGGTGCAACTGCCTCGATTGTCGCTACTTCGGTCATGGTGACATGTACGTAACACGATTGCATAACAGAAACGCAAATTATCCGCGCACCAGTTCACCGCAGTATCACCGAGCCTTGTGCCCCGCTCGGTGCTGAACATTGCGGCTTCGGCCAGTCGCTTCGCCGCCAGCATATTGCTAACGTGCTTTGGCAAGTAGATACTTGGACGGGGCAGTTGACCCCCGGAGTAGAACGAGATGGCTGAGCGTAAAACGCGCCTCCCCGCCGCTTTCCCGGATCTGGCCGGCGGTCTCCTCGGTCTCGGCTGCGCGCCGGGCCGCGATGACGACGCGGGCGCCCTCGCGGGCGAACGCAAGCGCCGTGGCCTTGCCGATTCCCGAGCTTGCCCCCGTGATCAGGGCAACTTTGCCTTCGAGTCGTCCCGCCATTCTCACTCCTCCGATACGCGCATGCGCCGTACCGCCGATACTACCCAACATGCCCCCGCCCCGCCCCACCACCAGCGACACCTTCTACGACCTCGTCTACGCGTTCGTCCGCCGGGTGCCGCCGGGGCGGGTGGTGACGTATGGGCAGGTTGCGCTGGAGCTGGGCGCGCCGGCGGCGGCGAGGGCGGTCGGCTATGCGCTCCACTACCTCTCGGTTTCGCCTCCAACCGACGTGCCCTGGTGGCGGGTGATTAACGCCCAGGGGCGCATCAGCCTGAAGGGGCGTGGCGCCGCCGCCGATCAACAGCGCGAGATGCTTGAGGCCGAGGGCGTGCGCTTCGTCGAAGGCCGCGTGGACCTCGGGCGCTACCGCTGGTGGCCGGAGGAGGCCTGACGCCTCGGGGACGGACTGACCTTCGGACCGACAACACCCTCTTTGCGCTCTCGCGCCGCTCTCTCACAGTCTGCGCATGCCCGCCCGCTTCCCCTTCGCACCGCCGCCATGCAACACCAGCCGCCTGGTCCTCCCTCTCCCTGCGCGCAGGGAGAGGGCCGGGGTGAGGGTCGCCGCCGCACTGCTGCCGGCGCGTCGAACCAGTCCCCACGAGACAACTTCCGGCTGGTTGGACACTGGTTCGCGGACTCGAACCAGTCCGTCGATTCGAATCTGGGAGACTGGTTCAGACTGCTTCGAACCAGTGTTTTCGTTTTTGTGCCGCGGCGCTACGCCACAGCCGCCTACCGAGCCTCCCTCTCCCTGCGCGCAGGGAGAGGGCCGGGGTGAGGTTCGTCGCCGCTCGGCGTCCGTCGCGTCGAACCAGTCTCGGCCAGACTACTGGGGACCGGTTGGACACGACTTCGAACCCGCGAACCAGCCGCCGAACAAGTCGGAAACGCTTGTTCGAACTAGTCTTTTTCGATCTCGGCCGCTCCTCCCTCCTCGCTCCTCCCTCCTCCCTTCGAGGGCACCTCGCGCGCGATCTCGCGCAGGTTCTCGATGATGCCGTTCTGGACGGCGTCGCGGGCGGCGCGGATGGCGCTGAAGACGGCGCGGGCGTTCGAGCGGCCGTGAGCGATGACGGTCACGCCGTCGACCCCGAGGAGCTGGGCGCCGCCGTACTCGGCGTAGTCGAGCCGGTGCCTCACCTTGCGCAACTCGGACATGAGCACGAGGCCGGCGGCGCGGTTCCAGGGCGTGAGCTCGACCGCCTTGCGCAGCTCGCCGAAGAGCAGCTCCGCCATTCCCTCGGCCGTCTTGATCACGACATTGCCGGTGAAACCGTCCATCACGACAACGTCGGCGACGCCCCGCGTGAGGTCCTTACCCTCGACGTTGCCGATGAACTCGAGCCGCGATTGGCGCAGCTCGCGGTTGACCTCGATCGTCAGCTGGCTGCCCTTGGTGTCCTCTTCGCCGATGGACAGCAGGCCGATGCGCGGCTTCGCCATCCCGAACATGCGCTGCATGTAGGCCGAGCCCATGTAGGCGAACTGGACGAGGTGGATCGGCCGGCAGTCGGCGTTGGCGCCGACGTCGAGGAGCATCGTCACCCGGTCGTCGCCGGTCGGGAAGATCGTCGCCAGGGCGGGCCGGCCGATGCCCCGGATCCGGCCAAGGGTGAGCATGGCGGCGGCCATGGTCGCCCCGGTGTTGCCGGCGGTGACGAAGGCGTCGGCCTCGCCGTTCTTCACCATGCGCAGTCCGGCGACGATGCTCGATTCGGGCTTCGCCTTGACGGCGTCGGTGGCGTGCTCGTCCATTTCG
>JAKALX010000187.1 GCA_021823905.1 Chloroflexota bacterium
ATATTGAACAGGGGATCGGTGCCGATGGCCGCCTGCCGCGCACTCGGCACCCCCGGCTCCCGCGCCGGCGGGACCCCCAGGTGCCCCATCCCGGAGGTGATTTGCCCGATTCCGTAGCCGCAATCGCCCGAAACGAGCGTCGGTCCCACCTGGCCGTAGAGCACCTGGTTGGCCGCATTCGCCCAGCCCGACTCGTTCCAGGCGATCGACTTGTACACGGAAGGCGGGATGACGTTGGCCGTGCTCTCTGCCGTCCGGCTCGCCCGGCCGCCGCTCTTTAGCCCCTGGTAGCGAAGGTCTACCGGCTCGCCCGCGGCGGGTGTGTAGGCGAACGTGACCGCCTTCCCCGCCGTCGCCAGCTCGATCGCCGCGCCATAGACAGCCACGTAGTTCTCAGGCTCGAACGTGTCGAAATCGAATCCCCGGTTCGGCAACTGACACGGCATGCCGGCCCGCCCGGCCAACGGCCACAGCAGGACGGCTCCGAGCGCGGCAAGGAGCACAGTACAGACGAGGCCGGCGCGCGCTAGCGTCGTGCCCATCCGAGGAAGCGGGCAAAGCCCATGAGGTCAGTCCGGCCACTCGCCGACACCAGCTCCAGCGAGGACCGGCCGGCGTCGGCGAAGCTCAAGCCCGTCCAGTGGGTAACGGCCAGGCTGTCACCACCCGGTGAATAGGCGATTGGCACGTCGAATCCTGGCGACGCCTCCAGCGCCTGGGCGGAAACGCCGCCTGCCGAAGCCGCGCCATGGGCCGGTTCCATGCCGAACGTGGGCGCGCCGCCCGAGGGTTGCCAGGCGACGCCGAGCTGCTGCCCGCCGGCGCTCAACGCCTGCGCCGCCATCTCACCCGCCGCCTCGGGCACGTCAACCGCCACGACGCGTCCGCGATACTGCAGCCCGCCGGCTGTGTCCGACTCGACGAACGCCAGTTGCGTGCCGTCCGGGCTCAACCGCCAGTCCCGCGTGATCTGCGAGCTGATCACTCCCAGCTCCTGCCCGTCGCGCACCAGCGCCGACCCGCGGCTGTCGATCACGACCGACACGAGCCTGCCCTGGGGGTCAAACCCCACGGGGTAGACGCCCAACACGTTCCCGACCCGCAGCAGCTCCCGCTCGCCGGAGCCGTCCGTGGCAATCTCCACCACCTGGACCGCCGGCCGGCCTTCCGCCGTCACGGCCGCGCGCGTTATGACGACTGCCTTCGAATCGGCCGTCCATACCGCAGTGCGAAGCCGGTCGACGCCGGCCGAGAGCCGCGTCAGCGCACCCGACTCGAGGTCCAGCACAAGGAGCGACGCAACCGGGTTCGACTGCGTTCCCTGGTCCGCCACGACCAGCGCCACCTGCCGCCCATCGGGAGAGACGGAGCCGTTCGCCGCATAGCCCGGCACATGCGGCACCCGCGCGACCTCGCGCGGGCTCGCCGGATCCGCCACGGCGACCACCGAGATGACGTCCTCGCCGCCGTCGGTGCGCGAGACCACGGCGTAGTCGCCGGCCGGCGCCCCTGCGAACGCCGTCCGCGCCTGGCCGGCGGGCCCAACTCCGCCAATAATCGCGATCGCGATCGGCAGGATCGCCGCCGCGGCTGCCGCGACGGCCGCGATGATCAGCCCGTTCTGGATCTGCCCCTTCCGCGGGGCAGTGCGCAGCGAAACTGCCAAACCTGACTCCGGCGCCCGCCAAGACGCGCTACTCGATGTTGTGCACCCAGCCAAGGAAGCGCACGCCCGGCTCATCGGCCAGGCGAACGCGCGAGGTGCTCGTGACGAGCTCCAGGGACTCATCCGCGGGCGCCGAGTGGTCGCTACTGGCGGAGTAAATCGTGGCGACCAGCATGGTGCCGTCGGGAGCCCAGCTCGCCGGGACGACGTACGCGCCCTCCGTAGAGGGCGGATTGAGGCGAACGCTCCCGCCAGGCCCGCCGAAAACCGGCACCTGTGCCCCCGGCATCCAGGCCGGACCCAGCTCGTTCCCAGTCGAGGCTGAATCCGTTACCGCCCCCGTCGCGATGAGCAGGGTCCGCCCCGCGTAGCGGCGCTCGCCCGCCGGCACGATGTCCACGAACGCGAGCCGCGAACCGTCCGGGCTCAGGTTCCAGTCGCGCGTCCGGCCCGTGCTCAAGACCGCCACCTTCTGGGTCTTGCCATTCCGGATGGCCCAGAGCACCGAGCCCGACTGATCGATCGCCACGACGAAGAGGCGCTCCCGGTCGAGGCTGTAGCCAACCGGCGCTACCTGGAACACGTTGTCGAAGTGCGCCGCCACCGCGGCCTCCCCGGTCGACGCGTTGACCACGAGCACGTCCGCGCCCGACCCGGGTCCGTCGCTCGCGGGCTGGGAGATCACCCCGGCCACGAGCTGCCCGTCTGCGCTCCACGCCAACGGCGATAGATAGTCGAATGCCACGCCCGGAACCTGCCGTCCGACACCATTCAGATCGACCAGCGTCATCTGCGCCGACGCCTTACCCGGATCGGCCACCGAGAGCACGGCAATGCGATCCGCCGTCGGCGCGGCCGCGCCCCGCGCGTGGAGGTTGGCGAACGAAACCGTCGGAAAGCTGTCGAGGATGCGGGGACTCCCGCCGTCCGCCGATCGCACGTAGAGGTAGTCGCGCTCGCGCCCGGGAACGACGTACGCCAGCGAGCGCACCGATTCCGGGCGAATCGTCGGCAGCGGCGTGCTCAGCGATTCGTTCCCGAGCGGCGACGCCGCCAGGAACGCCCAGGCCACCAGCATGCCGCCAATGACAAGGATGCCAAGAAAAACAGGGAAGGCATGGCCTGGGGCATGCGACGGCTGGCGTACTCCAGGAGCGATCACGTGGCTACCTCGCGCTGTCGTGGCGTGACGCATCAACGCTGCGCCGCACTACGGCCGCCCCCGGCGGCTCTGGCATCGAATGAGCCCGGTACCCCCGCTGTACCTCTGGCGCCGGCTCTGCGTGCCGGCTTCGTTCGCGCCACGGCGATGGGATTGACGGCCACCGCAACGAAAACGATAGGCGGACCGTACCAACGCCTCCCGGTCCCGTCAACGCCGGAATGGCTGATTTGGAAGCTTTCGGGGCTGCTTACCGGGATAATCGCGCACCTGTGCTAGCATTTCCCGCGCATGTTCCTCTACAACCTGCGTGGATTCTTTGACAACCCGCCGGCGCTCGTCGCCTACCTTGCCGCTTTCCTCGTCGCCTACGTCACCGGCATCGCCTTCCACGAGTTCAGCCACGCCTGGACCGCGAACCAACTGGGCGACGACACGGCCGCCCGCCGCGGCCGCCTGACCCTCAATCCCGCCGCCCACGTCGATCCGATGGGCCTCCTCACGCTCTTCCTCGTCGGCTTCGGCTGGGGCAAGCCAACGCCCGTCAATCCTTATCGTCTGAAGAACGGCGTCAAGCGCGGCAACATGCTCGTCGCCCTCGCCGGCCCTCTGTCGAACTTTGTCTTTGCCATCATCGCCGCCATCCCCCTGCGCATAGGACTGGTTGAGCCGCTCCACAGCTTCAACGACATCGCCAACGCCGGCGGCAGCCAGATCGTCGGCCTCTTCCTCGTCTTCATCGTCTTCTACAACGTGCTCCTTGGCTGCTTCAACCTCATCCCCATCCCCCCGCTCGACGGCTTCAAGGTCGCCATCGGCGTCCTTCCCGACGAGATGTCCAGGAACCTCGCGCGGCTCGAGCCCTACGGAATGGGCATCCTTATGTCGCTCTTCGTCATCGGCTTCGTCGCGCCCCAGTTCAACATCCTTGGCTGGATCATCGGCGGCCTCACCGACCAGGTCTTCCGGATGATCGGCGTGTGATCCGGAACCGCGTCCGTCAGTTCTTCGAAGCCGGCGTCCAGCCACGTGACGAGGATTTCGCCCTCGCGCGCGAGTGGCTCCCGCAGCCGCTCTTCGACGTCTTCTCGGGTCAGCACCCCCGCGACGTCGTCCACGCCGTCCGCACCGCGCGCTGGTTACTCGAACGCAGCCGCACAGAACCCGATCTCATCGTTGCGGCGCTCCTCCACGACGCAGGCAAAGGCCGCCAGCGCCGGCTCGACCGCGTCGCCTGGGTGCTTGCCGAAGCGGCGCGCCTCGGCGCCATTGCCGCGCGCGAGCGCTCCCGCCTCGAAGTTCGGCGCGCGATGGCCCGGAGCCGCTCGCACGCCTGGTCCGGCGCCGAGCTGATCCGCGCCGCGGGCGCCCCCGAAGAGGCGGTGCGTCTCGTGCGCCTTCACCACCGCGCCCCGGGGAACGATCCTGTGCTAGCCTTACTCCAACAGGCAGACGCCGCCAACTGAGCGTCCCCCGGGGTTCCAATGGCCCAATCGCGCATCGCCATCATCGGCACCGGCCTCATCGGCACCTCGATCGGCCTCGGCCTCATGTCGCGCAAGGATCGCGGCTACGAGGTCGTCGGCGTCGACCGTGACCGATCCAATTCGCGCCAGGCGAAAAAGATGGGCGCACTCGACCGCGAGGCCGGCTCGCTCGAGGAAGCCGCCGAGGGAACCGGCCTGGTCATTATCGCAATTCCTGTCATGGCGGCGCGCCAGATCCTCCAGAACATCGTCCCGTATCTTCCACCGGGCGCGATCATCACGGACGTCTGCAGCACCAAGAGCGACATCATGCGCTGGGCTGCCGAATTCCTCCCCGAGACGATCCATTTCGTCGGCGGGCATCCGATGGCGGGGAAAGAAACCTCCGGTCCGGCGAACGCGAGCGCCGACCTCTTCCGCGGCGCGACCTGGGCCGTAACGCCTTCTCCGCGCGCCGACGAGCAGGCCGTGGCCGTCGTCCTCGGCCTCGTGGAGTCGCTCGGCGCCACGCCCCTCTACATCGACCCCGCCGAGCACGACCAGTACGCCGCGGCCGTCAGCCATGTGCCTCTGCTCGCCTCGGTCGCCCTCTTCCGAATGATCCGCGACAGCCAGGGCTGGGAAGACGCATCGCTCCTTTCGGGTCCCGGATTTCGGGACCTGACCCGCCTCGCCAGCGGCGACCCGATGATGTCGCGAGACATTATGACGACCAACCGCGAGGCCGTCCTCCACTGGCTCGGCCGGCTCCAGAACGAGCTCAACACGATCCGCGCCGCCTTCGACGCCGGCAACGACGCGCTCCTCGACCTCTTCAGCAGCACCCAGCTCGACCGCGACGCGTTCATCACTAACCCGCCCCAGCGGCGTGTCCCCGAGGGCGTCGCCCCACCGTCGGCCCAGGATTCGATCGGCCGCCTCTTCGTCGGCGGTCTCTACGATCGCCTGAAGGAGGCGCAGACGCGCCCCGCCGCCAAGAGCGACGACGCCGGCCTCAAGCGCAAGCTCGGCATCCGGGACGAGGAGCCGTGATCGTCAACCGCCCCGCCCGCCTTCGTGCGAACGTCCACGTCCCGGGCGACAAGTCGATCTCCCACCGCTCACTGATCTTCAACGCCGTCGCCGACGGCCGTGCCACCGTCGAGCAGCTCCTCGACTCCGAGGACGTTCGTTCGACCGCGGCCTGCCTGTCCGCCCTTGGCGTCGAAATCGAATGGCCCGAGGGCTCACCGGTCGCACACGTCACCGGGAAGGGACTCCACGGCCTCTACGAGAGCGAGGACGTCCTCGACTGCGGCAACAGCGGCACCACGATGCGTCTCCTCACCGGCCTGCTCTCGGCCCATCCGCTGCTTAGCGTGCTCACCGGCGACACCTCGCTCCGCTCCCGGCCGATGGCCCGCGTCATCAGCCCCATGCGAAAGATGGGCGCCCACGTCCACGCTCGCACCGGCGACACGCTCGCGCCGATCGTGATCAAGGGTGGCGGCCTCTCCGGCATCGACTACACCAGCCCGGTGGCCAGCGCCCAGGTGAAGTCCGCAATCCTCCTCGCCGGTCTTTACGCCGAGGGCACGACGACCGTCACGGAGCCCGAACGCTCCCGCGACCATACCGAGCGCATGCTCCAGGCTATGGGCGCCGGCCTCACTGTCGACGGCCGGGCGGTGAGGATCGTTCCGGCTACCCGGCTCTCCCCCATCTCTCTGCGCGTGCCAGGAGACATCTCCAGCGCCGCGCCCTGGCTCGTCCTCGGAGCCTGCCATCCCGACGCCGAAGTCGTGATCCACGGCGTGAACACGAATCCCACCCGAACCGGCCTGCTCGACATCCTCCACGCCATGGGCGCCGAGATCGAACTGCTCGAACAGCGAACCACCGGCGGCGAACCGGTGGCCGACCTCGTCGTACGCACGTCGCGGCTCGATGCGGCCACCGTCGGCGGAGCTCTCGTCCCCCGCGCGATCGACGAGCTGCCGCTGGTCGCCATTCTCGGTTGCTTCGCCGAAGGCGACACCGTCGTCAAGGACGCCGCCGAGCTGCGAACGAAAGAATCGGACCGCGTGGAGGCCGTCGTCCGAACGCTCGGGCGGATGGGCGCGCGCATCACCCCGCGCGACGACGGCTTTGTCGTCCATGGCCCCGCGTCGCTCCACGCCGCCCGCGTCGACGCCGGCGGCGACCACCGCATCGGTATGCTCGCCGCCGTCGCCGGCTGTCTCGCGCAGGGTGACACCCGCGTCGGCAACGACGCCGTCGCCGTTTCCTACCCGGAATTCTGGCGCCACCTGCGGGAAGCCGCGCAGGGCTGACGATGGAACGAAAGCCGGTCGTCGTCGTCCTCCACGGCCCCTCCGGCGTCGGCAAGGACACGGTGATCGACCGTCTGCGCGAGAAGACCGGCATCCACCGCGCGCTCAGCAGCACCAGCCGCGCCCCGCGGCCGGGCGAGATCGACGGCGTCTCCTACTACTTCCTCTCCGCCGCCGAGTTCGAGGCGAAGATTCAGGCAGACGAGTTCGCCGAATACGCCCGCGTCTACAACGACTGGAAGGGCGTCGAGAAGAGCGAGATCCTCCCTTACCTCGACGCGGGGACCGACGTCATCATCCGCACCGACGTCCAGGGAGCCAGGACCTGGCGCCGGCGGCTCGCGGGCGCCGTCTTCATCTTTCTCATGGCCGAAGACCGCGACGTCCTGCGCACGCGGCTGATCGAACGGAACACCGAAGACGGCGACTCGCTTGCCACCCGC
>JAKALX010000188.1 GCA_021823905.1 Chloroflexota bacterium
CGTAGAGTTGGGCTCAGCAATCTCGATCGAGAGACAGCGGCGAACGTCTCCCGATCGTTCGCCGCCGAAGTCTCCTCTGGAGCGGTTCAGTTAACCGCGATCGTCCCCGTCATCACGTCCGGGTGGATGTCGCAGCGGAACTTGTAGGTCCCTGCCGCCGGCGGCGTCCAGGTGAGCGTCCCGGTCTTGCCGTTCATCACGATCTCGGGGGTCGAGACCACGCTCTGGGGGCTGTCGAAGTTCCCATCGAGCGGCGCGACGTGCATGTTGTGTGGCACAAGTCCGGCGTTCTTGAGCGTGAAGGTCACCGCCTGGCCGGCCTTCGCCGTCAATTCCTTGGGCTCGAAGACGTTGTCCTTCAGGACGACTGCGTTCGGGCCGGCGGGAGCCTGCCCCGAGGCCGCGCTCGTTGCCGAGGGCGACGGCTTCGCAGCCGCGGTGGTGGCGGTCGCGGGCGCCGGCGTGGTCATTTCGTGCGAGTTCGCGGCGGCAGCGCTGACGCCGGGCGCGTTGAACGTCGACGGGTCGGCCGGGCCCACAACGTGCAGGGTGCCGACGGCGCCCTTCGACACGCGCTCGATGGCGTGGTCGACGAGCTTATAGTCGCCGGGAACGTCGAGCTTGAATTCGACCACCGCGGCCCCGCCCGGCGGGACAAGCACGGTCTGGACGCCCGTCAGCGGAGCCGAACCGGTCGCGCCATAGTTCCAGACCCTGTCGAAGATCTCGCCGATGACATGGAAGCTGGAGATGAGGTTCGGGCCGCCGTCGGCGAAGTAGATGCGGACTTTGTCCCCGACCTTCGCCTGGAGCGACTTGTCGCCCACGAGGCCCTTGGAGTTGCCGTTGAAGGTCACGTAGGTTGGCTGCTCCTTGAAGAGCTTGTCCATGTCGAGCGTGGCGTTGCCCGGCTCGTTCGTGTCGAGGTTCGTGTAGAACTCGCTCTGGCCGACGTAGAACTCCTTGTCAACGTGGTCCATCCCGTTTGGCGGGTCGATCATGATCGCCCCGTACATGCCGTTGGTGATGTGGTCGGCGACGATGCCGGCCGCGCAGTGGTAGACGAACAGGCCCTCGGTTTTCGCCTTGAAGGTGAAGTACTTGCTCTCGCCCGGCTTCACCAGCGTCGCACCCGCGCCGCCGCCCGGACCGTTCACGGCGTGGAGGTCGATGTTGTGGCTGTTCTTCGAATCGGCTGCGTTCGCGAGGTGGATTTCGACGGTGTCGCCAACACGCGCGCGGACCATGGGGCCGGGCGTTGAGCCGTTGAACGACCAGGTCGTGTACTTCACGCCGGGGGCGATCTCGGTCTCGTGCTCCATGGCCTGGAGGTTGACGATCACGTGCGCGCCACCGCGCGGAGTTTGAGCAGGCACGCCGGGCGGTGCGACGAGCTGCTCGGTGTAGGTGTCGGGCTCGCCCTTGCAGCCGGCGCCGAGCAGCGCGGCGGCGGCAACCAGCAGGATTGGGACGGCGATCATGGCACGTCGCAGTGGTGACTTCATTCTCTGGCCTCCAGGAACCAGCCCGGGTGCGTCGGGGCTCTTTCTCTGATTTCTTAGTCGCGGCTCGGCTGCTGAATTAGCATCGACTACGCCGTCGTTGTGGAGAAGACTCAACAAAACGCGCCGCGCTGGAACTCAAGGTCACCCGCGACGGCCAAGGAAGCTGTGACTTAAGTTCCTATGGGCGGCCCGCGCGGTGGAGGCTCTCGGCGGCCACGGCCTCCGCGTCCGTCTGGCGGGCGACCTCGAGACGGTCCATCTGCATCTGGACGTTCAACGGATAGCGGCCGGTGAAGCAGGCGTTGCAGAGATCCTCCGGCCGCTGCCCGGTCGACTGGTTGAGACCTTCGAGGCTGAGGTAGCCAAGCGTGTCCGCGCCGATGTGGCGGCGGATCTCGTCGACCGTCTGGTTCGCCGCGATCAGCTCCGAGCGCGTGGCCATGTCGACGCCGAGGAAGCAGGGCGAGACGATCGGCGGCGTCGTGATCCGCATGTGCACCTCGCGGGCGCCGGCCCGGCGGATGAGCTGGATCACGCGCGGGGTGGTCGTGCCGCGGACGATGGAGTCGTCGACGACGATCACGCGTTTGTCGCGAAGCACGTCGGCAAGCGCGTTGAACTTGAGGCTGACGCCGGCCTCGCGGATGCGCTGGTCGGGCTGGATGAAGGTGCGGCCGACGTAGCGGTTCTTGATCAGCGCTTCGCGGTACTGGATGCCGGCTTCGCGCGCGAATCCGATCGCCGCGGGCGTCGCCGAATCGGGAACGCCGATGACGAGGTCCGCCTCGATCGGGTGCTCGCGGGCGAGCTGTGCGCCCATCTCTTCGCGGGTTCGGTAGATCAGCTCGCCGCCCAGCACGCTGTCGGGCCGGGCGAAATAGGTGTATTCGAAGGTGCAGATCGCGCGCCGCCGCGGGGGTGTTACCGGGCAAAAGCTGCGCATGCCCTCGGCGTCAACAATCACGACCTCGCCGGGCTCGATCTCGCGGTCCATGCTCCAGCCGAGGTGCTCGAGGGCGCAGGACTCGGAGGCGATCGCCCACCCGGTATCGCTCACCCGGCCGATGCAGAGCGGCCGCACGCCCATCGGATCGCGCACGCCGATGAGCTGGTCGCGGGTCATGATGACCAGGCTGTAGGCGCCCTCGATGCGGCGCATGACGTGGTGGAAGCGCTCCTCCCAGCCCGCGCCGGGAGCGCGCGCGAGGAGATGCGCGATCACTTCAGTGTCGGCGCTGGTCTCGAAAACGACGCCCTGTGCCTCGAGGTCTTCCCTGAGGATCTCAGCGTTCGTGAGGTTGCCGTTGTGGGCGATGGCGATCGGTTCGCCCGTGTGCAGATCCTTGACCACGATCGGCTGGGCGTTGCAGGCGAGTGAGCCGCCGGAGGTGCTATAGCGGGTGTGGCCGATGGCGATGTGGCCGCGCAGGTAGGCGAGATCTTCTTCGTCGAAGACCTGCGAGACGAGCCCCATGCCGGTCCGCAGGCTGAACTCTGTTCCGTTGCTGGTGGCGATCCCGGCGCTTTCCTGGCCGCGATGTTGGAGGGCGTACAGCCCGTAGAACGTAAGGCGTGCGACGTCGTCACCGGGGCTGTAGACCCCAAAGACGCCGCAGGCCTCTCGCGGGTGATCGGTTTCCGGAAGCACGAGCCCGGTATCCCTCCACTGTTCGGCGGCGTTGACGGCACATCCAGTATAGGTTGCTCGGCGAACGGGCGGCAAAGCGTGGACGGCCAGAATGGTTGCAGACCGCACGATTCGCGTCGCGCCTGGTCCGCTTCCGCGCCCCGCTGCTCAGTGGTTGCCGGCGATGTGCGGCGAACCGGCCGCGCGGCTCCGGCGTTCCGCGACGTGCGCCGCCGCCTGGTGGGCAGCTTGCTCCGCGTCGTCGGCCAGCGGAGCGAGCTCGATCTCGCGGCCATAGCGATGGCGCAGGGCCGCAAGGATGAGCGCGTCCGCAAGCGCGGGGTTCTTGGGCAGGACGCTCCCGTGGAGGTAGGTGCCGTAGGCGTTGCGGTAGATCGCGCCCTCGCCGCCGTCCTCGCCATTGTTCCCAAAGCCGCGCCGCACGGTCCCGAACGGCGCCTGCCGCGGACCCAGGTATGTGCGGCCGCCGTGGTTCTCGAATCCGACCACCTCGCCGAGCCCCGTCATCAGGACCACGTCGCCGATGCAGCGGTCGGCGAGCGGGCCGGGATGGCGCGTTTCGGCGTCGAACACGCCGATCCCGGGGATGACGCCACCGTCGTGGTCCACGTAACGGCTGGCGAAGAGCTGGAATCCGCCGCAGACGGCCAGTGCGGCCATGCCCCGGTCGATTGCCGCGCGAATGTCCGGTCCTTTCGCGACCAGGTCGCCGGCGATGCGCCGCTGCTCGCGGTCCTGGCCGCCGCCGATGAGAACAAGGTCAAACGCCGCCGGGTCGAACGGGTCGCCGACATTTACCTCGGCGAGCTCGAAGCCGATCCCGCGCGCCTCGCAGCGGTAGCGGAGGGCGATCACATTGCCGCGATCGCCATAGACGTTCATCACGTCGGGATAGAGGTGGGCCACGCGGATGGAGCGCGTCGCCGGATCTGCCGCCATGGCCCCAGTGTAGCCGACGCGTTGGGCGGCGCTCACGTAGACTCGGTGCAAATTCCCCGGCGTGGAGCTTTCCCGTGGAAGAGTCAGTCGTCCTCTACGCAACCGACGGCCCGATCGCGCTCGTCACCATGAACCGGCCCAAGTATCGCAACGCCCAGTCGTACCACCTTCTCGACGAACTGGACGCGGCGTTCAAGCGGGCGGTGGACGACCAGGAGATCAAGGTGATCGTCCTCCGGGGCGCGGGCGGAAACTTCTCCTCGGGACACGACCTGGGCACGCCGGAGCAGACGGCGTTGCGCGCGGAGCGCCAGATCCCGGCCGAGGGGATCGGCTTCTACGAGAACTTCCGGCATTACAACTACGACATCACGCTGGCCTGGCGGAACCTGCCGAAGCCGACGATCGCGATGGTCGAAGGGTTCTGCATCTTCGGCGGCTGGATGATCGCCTCGCGCCCAGGTCCCACGGCACCGAGTAATACTCCAGCAACGCCGGCAGGAAGAGCGCTTCCTCCGCCGCGAACACCAGGTCCATCGCGCAGCGCAAGACGAAGGAGCTGCTCTTCGAGATGCGCTTCCTCTCCGCGGGCGAGGCGCACGAGCTGGGGTTCGTGAACCGCGTCTACGCGGCGGGCGACCTCGAGGCGCAAACGATGGCCTACGCACGCCGCGTGGCCGAGAACTCGCACGCGGCGCTGCGCATGTCGAAGCTGGCGACAAACAAGATCCAGGATATCCAGGGCTACACGGCGTCGGTCGAGGGCGCGTTCGCGGACTACCTGGTGATGATGAACTCGCGCGGCACGGGCCGGGCGGCCGGCAACGATCGCCGCCTTGAAGGGGTTGACCTGGCGCTCAAGGGATTGCGCGGCGAGCGGCCCGGTCTGTGACGATCGGGTGACGCCGGCGCGACGCGGCTCGCCACGCGATCAGCCCTTTGCTACCGTGACGGCATGACCCAAACGGTGCTGGCGGCGGACTTTGGCGGAACCCATCTCCGCGCGGGCCTGGTGACCGCCGACGGCGCAGTGATCTCGCGGCTCGATCACGCCACCCCGGAGAACGCCACGCCCGCCGAAATCGTGCGCGACGTGACCAACCTGCTCGTGCGCGCGGCGCGCGCTGCCACGCCTCCGCCGGTGGCGGCCTGCATCGCGACCGCCGGGTTGATCAACGCCGAAGCGGGCATGGTCATTTTCGCGCCGAACATCCCCGGCTTCCGCAACCTGGTCCTGACAACGCCGCTGGCGGCGGAGCTGGGTATCCCCGCGTTCATCGAGAACGACGCGAGCGCCGCGGCGCTGGGGGAGTTTCGTTTCGGCGCGGGCAGAGGCTGCCGCGACCTGCTCCACGCGACCCTCGGCACCGGGATCGGCGGCGGACTGGTCATCGAGGGGCGGCTCTACCGCGGATCGCGAGGGCTCGCCGGCGAGATCGGCCACATGATCATCGATCCTTCGGGCGCGCGCTGCCGCTGCGGCTCGCGCGGCTGCCTGGAGGCGATGGTGAGCGGCGTCGCCTTCGCGAACCGCGCGCGCATCCTGCTCGACGCGGGAAAGTCGGAAGTGCTGCGCGAAATCGTGGGCTACGGCGAGCCGACGGCTGCCGCTCTCCACCGTGCCGCGCAAGTTGGCGACACGCTCTGCGAAGCGGAAATCCGCCATGGGGGACACCTGCTCGGGCTTGCGCTCGGCGGCCTGGTCAACGTGCTCGACCCCGACGCCGTGACCCTCAGCGGTGGCCTCCTGGCAATGGGGGACATGCTTCTCGATCCGATGCGGCAGGCGATGCACTCGCTCGCCTACGGTGCGGCGGCGGGAACGCCCGTGAAGCTCAGCACGCTCGGCGACGACGGCGGGCTGCTGGGCGCCGCCGCGGTGGCGTTCGAGCGCCTGGAAGGCCGCTGACACTGAGCCTGTTCAGCGCTCGTTCCCTGGGCCCGACCAAGTGGGCGGCGCAACGTCCGGGACGTCGAAGGTGATCCGCCGGAACGCCTCCGCGAACTCGAAATCCTGCCCGGCGGCGGACCAGCGCGACATCTGGATGGCGAACTCCGCGATTTCGGGTGGGAACTGGCTGGGATGCGCCTGGAGCGCCCGGCGCTTCAAATCGATCGTGCCGGCGATGTTCACCCAGACGTTTGCTTCGCGCGTGCTCCCCAGCCAGAGCTGAGCGACTTTGTGCGGCTGATAGCCGTCGATGAGCAGCTCGGGGAACGTGAGGCGATCGCGGGCGCTGGGGAAGACGGCGTCAACGGTGGCGTCGCCGCTCGCGCGGTGGTCAGGATGATTGACGTAGGTATCCGAGAAGATGCGGTTCGTGGGATCGAAGCAGAGGACGACCTCTGGCCGGTGCCTGCGGATCAGGCGGGTGATGTCCCGGCGCAGGTCCAGCGTCGGCTGGAGGTAGCCGTCTTCGTAGCCCATGAACTCGCAGTGGCGTACGCCGAGGATGGCGGCGGCGGCACGCTGCTCGGCCTCACGGATTGCGGTCAGGCGGCCGGGCGTCATCTCGGGGTCGTCGCTGCCTTTGTCGCCCTTCGTGACGATGACGTAGGTGACCTCGGCGCCGGCGGCGGCCCACTTCGCGACAGTGCCCGCAACCATGAACTCGGCGTCGTCCGGGTGGGCGACGACGACCATCGCGGAGGCGGGCACGAACTCCTCGACGTTCGACGGCATGGCGTTCCTCGCTGGCTGTTGGTTTCGTGTGCAACGAACTTACGCCGCCCACCCGCGGCCGTAAATCCAGGCGCGGACCGAGCGGCCGGAACGAAACGCTACTGCTGCCTGGCGCGCATCTCGCGAGCGAAGAGGGCCAACAACGCCGAAAACAGCAGGGTCCTGGTGATCGCCGAGCCGATGCACCAGATGCACCAGGCCTCGAGGACCCTCCATTCCACGTACGTGAGATACGCGGAAAAGAGGATCCCGAAGAGCGAGGCGTAGAACGCGAACAGCGCGGCGTGAG
>JAKALX010000189.1 GCA_021823905.1 Chloroflexota bacterium
CCGCCATCTTCTTGACGATGCGCCCGCCGGCCTCGTCCTCGAACACGATGAAGTCGCGGATGAACTCCAGGAAGCGGCCGTGTTCGAAGACGCCCAGGAGCAGCACCCGGAGCTGGGGGATCCCCGGGTCTTCCACCCGCAGGCCGGCGATGGTCCGCCAGGGCTTGAACCACTCGCGGCCGGCGGTGAGCGTGCCTACGCGCGCCTCGGTGCCGTCGGAGATGACGAGCGCTTCGTTGTAAGCAAAGAGGGAGGGGATGTCGCGCTTCTTCGTCTGATGGTCGTTGAACGCCTGCCAGATCGTCGCCTCTTCGTCCGCCGCGTTCTTCAGCTCGATCACGGCGAGCGGCAGGCCGTTCACAAACAGCACGATGTCCGGCCGGCGCGTGTGCTTGTTCTCGGCCACGGTGAACTGGTTGACGGCGAGCCAGTCGTTGTCCTCCGGATCGTCGAAGTCGAACACCCGCGCCTGCGCGCCGCGCACCGCGCCGTCAGCATCGCGATACTCCACCGTCACGCCGTCCACCAGCAGGCGGTGCAAGGCGCGGTTGCGGACGACCAGCTCCGCCCCTTCGGGGCGCGTGAGCTTCCGGAACGCGTCCTCCAGCGCCTCGGCGGGGAGCGCCGGATTGAGCCGCGCGAGCGCATCCCGCAGCCGCTGCGCCAGCACCACCTGCCCGTAGTCGTCGCGCTCGGCACCGGGCCCGCCGGGGGCGATCTCCGCGCCGTTGCGCACCTCCCAGCCGAGGCTCTCGAGCCAGGCGAGCGCAGCCTGCTCGACGACGGACTCGGTGACGCCACGCTCGGTCATGGCACCCCTGCACTTCGGCCCAGAACGAAGCGCGCGCGCTCTCTCCGGAGCATCTCGTAGGGAGTAATGCAAGTGATGCTCAAGCCGATGCTGGCGTTGGGAATCTTGATCTTGCGGGTCGAGTCCGATGGCACCTCGTGCGTCACGATGATGCAGCCATGCGCGAGCGCATGCGCCACCAGCCAGTAGTCGGCCACCTGCAGGAAGGTGGCGATGGCCGCAGGCTCGTAGGTCTGGCCTGTCGCCCAAGCGCTGACTTGGACAAGAGCGCTCGCGACCGCATCGTCTGGTGGCAGGAAGAAATCCTTCCCGCGCGCGGAAGCCCAATCCGAAAGATCGTCTCCCCCCGCTTGCAGTTCGTCGGCTACCTTCTCGATGCTGGCGACTTCTCCGGCACCGTTCCGAGCGATCAACCAGTCCCAGAACGCCGGGCAGAAGTCGAACCCGTAGTGGAGGTTCTTGGCCTGGATGAATACATTGGTATCGAGAAGATAGCGGGTCACGGCATGACCCCCACTTCCCGGCCGATATGGTTGAACGTCTCAGTCTTCGCGACGCCCAGCATACGGAAGGCGTCGCGATAGAGCGTCCGGCCTTCCAGTGTGCTTTCGACGAGCGCGCGCGCAAAGCGGCGGCTCACACGGACAAGCGTAGTGCGATAGAAATCGCCGCCGCCCGCGCCGTCGCGGACAATCTGCCGCAGGCGTTCGAGCTCGGCGATCCAGGCCGCGTCGAACGCGGGCCGGCCGATCTGGCCAGCATCGAGGAGCCGACGCAAGATGACCAGCGTGCTGACCTTGAACCTCCGCGCGAGCCGTTGCAGCGTGTCGTCGAGGCGCTCGCCGGGCATAATCTCGGTGCGAAGGGTCGTGAGCGGCACCAGCAGTTCCGCCGCGGCCCGGTTGCACCAGACTTCCTCCCGGCGGGAATCCATGAGCGGCGCGGCGCCTGCGTCGGAGAGCGCCGAGGCCCCCAGCCACAGGTGCGCAAGCTCATGGGCGAGCGTGAACATCTGCCCGGCCTTGGTGTCGGCGCCATTGATGAACACGAGAGGCGCGAGAGGGTCGGCGAGCGCGAAGCCCCGAAATTCCTCAGGGTCGAGCGGGCGCTTGTTGTTGCTCAGGACAACGCCGCTCACCATGACCAGCACACCCGCCTGGTCGGCCTGCTGGATGAACAGCCGCAGCGCCTCAGTCCATGTCGGGCAGTCGCGCCGGGCGTCGAGATCGAACCCAAGCACCTCGGCCATCTCCCCGGCGACCGCTTCGACCGGCGTTTCGAGCGTGGTACTGCCGACGAAGCCCACCTCCGGTTGGCGCGTCACCTGCGCGAATTCCCTATACCAGGTCTGCCGCTCCTGACAGGCGTAAACCGCGTCGAGCAGGTTTGGGCTCGGCCGGCGCGCGGCGCGCCCCGCCATGGTCCGGAAATCGGGGATAGGCAGCGTCTCTTCGGGCGGTGCCGGCAGGAACAGATAGCCGACGGGCACGTGCACCGCGCGGGCGAAATCCTCCACCTGCTTCAGCGTCGGTCGCAGCCTGCCCGCTTCCCACTCCGCGAGCTTGGGGAACCGGCGGGCAAGGACGAGCGAGTCCAGCCCGGCGCGCTCGCGCGCCCAGCGCAGAAGGACTGGATCGACCGGAGCGCGGGTCACAGGACGGCCTCCATGAACTTCTCCGCATCCTTCACCCGCAGCTCGCCGGAGATGAGTTTCGGCAGCAGCGCGTCGCACAGCCGCTGCGCCAGAGCCACCTGCGGGTAGTCGTCGCGCTCGGCACCGGGCCCGCCGGGGGCGATCTCCGCGCCGTTGCGCACCTCCCAGCCGAGACTCTCAAGCCACGCGAGCGCGGCCTGTTCGACGACGGATTCGGTGACTCCGCGGTCTGTCATGTCGCCGCCTGCGCGCGGTCTTCTGCAGTCGCGGCCTCCGTCTCGTCGGCCTCGGCGTCGAACTCGGCGAGATACACGCGGTAGCTCTCCGGCTCCATTTGGAACAGCACCTCGCTTGGCCGGAACTCGACCTCGTAGATCCGAATCATCCCGTAGGCCTCATCCACCGCATCGTTGAAAGCGCTGTTGTCGTTGTACGGCGCGCGTGGCGAAGGCGGCGGCATTCGATCCTGCCGGTGCACGCGGTGGAGAAAGCCGACGATCGCATCGGCAGCCTCGGCCGCTAACAACGCCTGCACCGACTCCATCGCCGGGCGTGACGTGCCTGCTCCGTGCGAGGCGAACCCGCACTGGTTGCGTAGTTCGCAGATGCCTTGGATGGCCGTATGCAAGCCATTGAGCGTCTGCGCGACGCTCTTGCGGATCTCGGCTTCGCCGCTCGCCTCAGGAGGCAAAAACGGAAGCGAATGGCTCGCCGTCTTGAACAACGTCGGCAAGTCGTCGTCCTCGCTGAAGGCGATCGAGCGCTCGTCGAGCACAGTACGGCACACGCTCTCGATGAGCGTCTTCGCCAGGTCGAACGCGAGGCCGGGGTTCTCGACCACCGACTGCTCTATGCTCGTCACTTGCTGCTCGATATGCAGGAGACCGCCCGCCATCGCATCGCGAGCGCCCTGCATGATGAAGGGTGAGCCGACGACGTCAGTGTCAGCGAGACGACCGGTCTCAATGCGTGCGCCGCTACTCATTGATCTTCGATCTTCCTTCGGCTTGCCGCCTTGAAGCGCTCCGGCTGCCCCTTCACAAGCTCCAGTTCGTATCGACGGCGGTCCAGAACTTCCAGAAAGCCCATCTCATGGCCAGTGTCGACGGCGAGCTTGCCGTTCGACTCCGTGACTTCGACACCGGTCTGCTTGCAGAGCCTCATTAGAGCCGTCCTGTCGATATTGCTCATCTCGCCTTGTCCTCGGATCGAGGCCAGGTAGCGGGCGGCGCGCGGATGCTTAATGGCGTACTGTTCGAGGCTGGCGAACTCCACAAAGGAGAGATCCGTCCCGATCGCCTGGATGTTCTCGGGAACAGCGTCCAAGATCGCCTGCTGGAGCTTCCCCGCGAATTCGAAACCGCTGGGCCGCAGGATGTGCACGTTGGCCGAGTCGATGAGCAGATCGAAGTCACGGTCCAACTTGAAGACTGTGTCCTCAATCATTTGCAAGGAGTCGTCGAGTATTCGAACCAGACGCCCTTTGCTCTTCAGGATGCCCTTGAACTGCGTCGCCCTTCGCAAGGCGGTGAGGTGCTGTTGCTGGCCGTCGCGAAGCCGCGCGAAGTAGCAGAACACTTCGGACGGTTCGGCCAGAGCATGCGCATTGACATCCAGATTCGCCGCCTGGTGCAGCTCCCGAACGGACACGGCCAGATCGTCGTTCAGCGGTAGATAGAGGTACTCGATGCCCCCGTGCTTCTCCGAAGGCTCGTATTTCGCCGGCTCATCGTCGTCCCTCTGCATTGCCTCCCAGGTCGCCTGAACCATCTCGCGGATCGCGGCTTGGACACTCGCATCAACCGGCACCGCGACGAAGCTCTGACCGTTGCCGTCGTCCCGGCCCACCCCGAACTCGGTAACCGTCACATTCCCGATATCAAAGTTCAGGTTCACGCGTCGGCCTCCAAGTAGACTGTGTCGCTGAGTCGGTAGGCGACCAGTCGCTCACCTGCGGACAGGCTTACCCGTCGAGTGATGAGCGCGAGACCCATCTTGCCTGTGAGTGGGTTGCCGTCGTCAGGCGGATACAGCGTGAAGATGCGGTAGCCGAGAACCGCGAACACAAGGTTCATGTAGTGCAGGTTGAGGTGCCAGAAGAGAAAAGCAATGAAGCCCAGAGCAGCGAGCGAGGCGCCGAGGTTGCGCCAGGTCCCAAGGTCTGCCGAGTAAAGGGGCAGGAGCATCGCGAAGAGGTAGACGAGGATATGGTCGCGGTGGTCGTCGGCGCTGCCGACGGTGAGTTCGCGCCTGTCCGCCTGCTTCTTCGCCGTTCTGACTCGTAACCACAGGAAGGCGTTAGGAACGACGGCCATCAGCCCACAGAAGGCGATGAAATATGGGTCGGAGATGAGGCTGTTTCCCCGGATCGCCCACAAGATGAACAGCGGCGCCATGCTACTGAGCACCATCAAGAGCCGAGCCGCCTGGAGCCCTTCGCGACGATTCCTCGCCTTCGGCCCCGCCATCACGCCGTGCCCCCGAAAATCTTCTCCGCATCCTTCACCCGCAGTTCGCCGGAGATGAGCTTGGGCAGCAGCGTGTCGCGCAATGCGGCGAGGGTGCGGGATTCGCGCTGGTTCGCAGCAAGCTTCGCCAGCAAGGAACCGACAGCACGCGAAAATATGTCGACGATCCCAGGACGCGCCTTCACGATTGGCGTCGCCGCCACAACCTCCGAGCGCACGGCAGGATAGGCCGCTCCATCCGCCAAGTGCGCCAGAGCTTCGATGTTCTCCGGGGCTGTCGCCGCGAGATACACGAGCTCTGCGTATTCGGTCTGCTGCGGCCTCAGGACTGCGAACCCTGTACTGCCGGTGAGCCCGTCATCTGAGATGAACGCGTACGACCCATTACCCGGGCGTACCGTACCTACGATCGTGTCCATCACCCGAAGTACGCGCTGCGCTCGGCTCGGCGCGTCCGCCTGTCCATACGCAGCGACCTCTTCGATGCGACCCCACTTCGTGTTGGAGAGATCGACGTACCTGATCTCGGGTGGCCGAGTGTGCGTTTGCCACACCTCCGGGTTCAGAGTGGACACCTCAGCCAGAGTCCCCACTTCCCACCCCTCCGGAATCTCCCCCAGCTCCGAGTCCTCGAAGGAATCCGGGAAGAGGTCGCCGAGGGGCTGAGGCAGGCCGGGGGCGCGGCCTTCGGCCTTGGCGCGGACGGGGTCGAAGTCGACGAACCACGACTTGAACAGCGCGCGCGCCATCGCCTCCAGCGTCTCGCTCATCCGCCGGTTCAGCTCGATCTTGTCGTCCAGCGTGCCGAGGATGTGGGCGATGGCGCGTTGTTCGCTGACGTCAGTCGGCGCGAGCACATCGAACGACTCGATCATGCCTTTGGTAAGAGCGTTCCGCGTTCCGCCCGAACCTGCCCACGACAAGAGCTTGGTCTGCATCTCGCGAGACACGAGAGCGTATCGGAGGAAGCGCGGCGCCAGTTTGCCCGGATCGGGCCGGATGATCGCGACATGCTGGTTGACGCGCGCCGGGAGCACCAGCGGATCGACCTGGCAGGCTCTTGCGACGGAGTCCCCGGTGATGTTCAGAAGTACGTCGCCCTCCCGCACTTCGACGTTCTCCAATTCGGCAGCGTGCTTTTCGTCGATGAACGCCAGGCCGTCGTAGTGGAAGCCGTCGTTGTAGACGTTCTGACTCCTGATCAATGCATACGGCCCGTTCTGCAAGTAGACGTCGCTGCCACCGCGCGGAGTCGCACCGCTTCCGATTTTCATGCAGACATCACCGAGGCGTATCGGTGCCCATTCGCTACCCGCCATACCCGAGCTCCTTCAGGTTGGCGGCGATGGCGCCGTCGATCCTCGCGGCCTCGGCCTGCTGTTCGCGCAGCGGCTCGGCATGGCGCATGTTCACAGGCCCTCCGGTGTGCCGTCTTCGCCGGCGAGTTCGCGCTCGAGCTGGTCCAGCGGCGGGACGAGCGCGGCGTCGGTGAACCGCTCGATCCGCTCGATGCACTTGAGGATGTGCGCCAGGTAGACGCGAGGGTCTTTGCTCACAGCGCGCGCGCCTCCTTCAGGATCCGCCGGCGAAGGAGCCAGTACAGCCCGTGCTCGCTCACCACATCCACCTTGCGGCCCAGGAGCGCTTCGAGCGCGAGGACGAGGCCCGCCTGGTCCAGGAGGCTGCGGCCCGGCTCGAACTCGACCAGGAAGTCGACGTCGCTGTCCTCGCCGGCCTCGCCGCGGGCGACGGACCCGAAGACCCGCACGTTGCGCGCTCCGTGCGCGGCGGCGATGCGCAGGATCTCGTCCCGCCTCGCCTTCAGGAGATCCTCAGGCTTCATATCCCAGCTCCTTCAGGCGACGAGCGACCGCGGCATCGAGCTTCTCGGCCTCGGCCTGCTGTTCGCACATTCAGCCTTCCTCCTGCAGCGCCGCCGCCTCACGGCGCAGCGTCGGCAGCTTGGATTCAACGATGTCCCAGACGATGCGGTGGTCCACCTCCGCATATCCGTGGATCAAGATGTTGCGGAAGGCGATGATGCGGCGGTACTCCGTAATTCGCCCGGCTAAG
>JAKALX010000190.1 GCA_021823905.1 Chloroflexota bacterium
GAGGAGGAGGGTGAGCACGAGGATGATCGGCAAGAGAATGGCGCCGACGACGTTGGGCAGGAAGAGGAGGATGAGCAGGGGCACGCCGGGGACGAGCACGGCGAGCGCCCCGAGCGCGATCAGGCCGCCGAACAGGGCGAAGAAGGTGGGCGCCTCTCGCACGGGCCGGCTCACGCTTCGCTCCCAGCCAAACGCCTCGCAGACGGCGTAGGCCGTGGACAGCGGGAGGACCGCGCTCGCCATCAGCGAGGCGTTGAGGAGGCCGATCGCGAAGAGCTTCTCGGCGAAGTCGCCGGCGAGGGGGCGAAGCGACTGCGCCACATCCGTGACGGTGTCAGCGGGGAGCTTGTTGACGTAGAGCGTCGCGGCCGTGGTGATGATGATGAAGAAGGCGATGAAGGTTGTGATGAACGAGCCGATATAGGCGTCGGTCCTCGCGTGTTTCAGGTCGCGTTCGCCCAGGCCTTTGTCTACGACGGCGGACTGGAGGTAGAACTGGCCCCAGGGAGTGATCGTCGTGCCAATCAGGCCGATGAGGACGGTGAGGTAGCCAATGTTCAGGTGGACGCTGGGGATGGCAGCGCCGCGCGCAACCTGGGCCCAATCGGGCGAGGCCTTGAAGCCGGTGATGACGTAGGAGACAAAGACGAGAGAGACCGTCAGCAGGACCAGTTCGACCTTGCGATAGGTACCCCAGACGACCATCGAGAACACGACGATTGCGGCGATTGGGATCGTCAGGTAGCGCGAGATACCGAAGAGCTCGGAAGCGGCCGCGATGCCGGCGAACTCGGCGACAGTTGTCGCGGCGTTGGCGACGAGGAGCGCAATCATCGCAACGAGGGTGATCTTCACGCCGAAGCGTTCGCGGATAAGGTCGGCGAGTCCTTTGCCAGTCACGGCGCCCATGCGAGCGACCATCTCCTGGCAGACGAGAAGGGCAACCATGGCGATGACCAACGCCCAGAGCAAGTCGTATCCGTACTGGGCGCCGGCGATCGAGTAACCTGCAATGCCGGTCGAGTCGTCGTCGGCGACGCCGGTGATGGCGCCAGGGCCGAGGATGGCGAAGAGCAGAGCGAGCCGGTGCCAGGCGCTCACCTGCAGTGCGAACCGGGGGCGAACTGGCGGCTTCGCCTCCGCCTCGGTCATCTCAGGCGATCATCCTGCGGGTGCGGCGGTGCCATGACCGGGGCGTCATCAGGTCGAGCACGTCGTTTACGGTGACGACGCCCTTTACGCGGTAGTCGCGGTCGACAACGGGAAGCGCGAGGAGGTTGTAGCGGACGAGCTTGCGGGCGACGGCGTCGTCGGGATCTTCGAGGCGAACGGATTCGACCTCCTGGCGCATGATTTCGGAGACGTGCGTTCCGGGGGCCGCGAACAGGAGGTCTCGGAGGGTAATGCTTCCCACGAGGCGGCCATCTGAATCGACGGCGAAGAGAGTGTGCAGATCATCCTGGAACTCGTCGAGCTCGCGAACGCGTTCAACGACCTGGGCGACGGTCTCGTCCTGGGGCACGACGACGCAGGTGTTCATCAGGCCGCCGGCGGTGTCCTCCGGGTAGGCGAGGAGGGACCGGACCTCGGCGGCGGCTTCGCGCTCCATGAGCGCCATGAGTTCTTCGGCGCGCCCCTCGCCAACGTCGCCGAGAACGTCGGCGGCTTCGTCGGGCTCCATCTCCTCGAGGACGTCGGCGGCCTCCTCGGGCTCCATGGCGGCGAGGACGGCGGCCTGGTGCTCGTCGGGCAGCTCGGCCATCGTGCGGGCGGCGGTCTCGTCGTCGAGCGCTTCGAGAACGTCGGCGGCTTCGCCGGGAGACATCTGGCTGACGACCTCGGCGATGTCGGCCGGGCGCATGCGCTGCAGGCGGTCGTAGGGGACCTTGAGGCGGACCTCGTTGACGGCCGTGCCGATGTCGACCTGCTCCCAATCGATGAGGCGCTGGGCCTTGCGGTTGAAGACGCGCGCGGCTCGTTCGAGGCCGACGCGGCGGAAGAGGCCGTTGGTCGAATTGTCGACGCCGGCAACGCGGAGTTCGTCGTTGAGCGGCGTGAGGGCGACGTCGTTGACGCGAACGAGCTTGATGCCGGTAGTGTCGACGATCTGCTTGTCGAGAACGTCGCGGGCGAGCCAGACGAAATCGTCGGACGGTTCGGGGTAGCCGAGCGCGGAGAAACTACCGCGGAGGGCGGTCCCACGGGGCGTGATGGAGGCCACTTCGTGCCAGGGGATGGAATGCAGGCGCCCCTCGTGCATGACAGCGACGGAGCGCACGGGCGGATAGGGCGAATCAGGCTGGATCAGCAGGTCGCGCAGGAACCCGACGCGCGTGCCGTTGGCGTCGAACACAGGGCGGCCCTGTACCTGGCTGAGGAACGACATGGATATCGCCTCCCGGTTCAGATCGGCGGGAGGCAGTTCGCCACGGCCGGGCCGTGGCTAGCGGGCGCTAGTGGCGGCTCAGCGGGAGCGAAGCCCCCCAAGGAACCCAATGACGGAACTGGATCCGCCTTGGTCACGTTCCATACAGTTCGAAATACCCTCGGTGGCAAAACGCCACACACCACGAGCTGGCTGGCGCCGACGCTACGACGCGTTCGGGCCAGCGTCAACCAGTTTCAGCATACCACGCGGGATGCGGAAAGGCGTTTATTTCCCGTTAACGACTGACCCCGGCGAGTGCTTCAGGGGAGCGAGCCGACGGCGCGGAGCCGGGGAAACGATGGGGCGAGCGGAGGGGTTCGAACCCTCGATCTTCTGGGCCACAACCAGACGCGTTAACCACTACGCTACGCCCGCCACGGGCAACAGAGGGATCGTAGCAGGGCGGGGTCGTTGCGTCATGCCGGAGCGGCATCGCCAGGCTCAGTGACGATTGCCGATTGGCGATTGCCGATCGAGGCGCGCCCGGCATGTTGCTCGCGCTCGACGCATCGATCATCAGCGGCGGCCGACCTTGCGCCTTACGCCTTGCACCTTGCGCCTTCTCAGTACTTGGAGATGTTGATCTCTTCCATGCGGCCGGTGACCTGGTAGATGACGCGCTCGCAGATGTTGGTGCAGCGGTCGGCGATGCGTTCGAGGTTGTGGGCGGTCCAGAGCAGGTGGGTGTTGCGCTGAATGGTGGAAGGGTCGGCGATCATGCCCTTAATGCAGTCGTCGTAGACGCTGTCCTGGAGGCGGTCGACCTCGTCGTCGGCATCGCAGATCTGGCGGGCGGAGTCGACGTCGTGCTCGATGTAGGCCTTGAGGCTGTCGCGGAGCATGGCGACAGCGCGGTCGGCCATCGAGGGGATATACCCCAGCTTCCGCGGCAGTGGTTCGTCGGCGAGCATGACGTTGATCCGGGCGATGCCCTCGGCGTGGTCGGCGATGCGTTCGAGGTCGGTGATGATGTAGAGAATGCTGGCGAGGGCGCGAAGGTCGCTGGCCATCGGCTGTTGTGAAGCCACCACGAAGATGCAGCGGTCTTCGATTTCGAAGCGCTTCTTGTTGACCTTGCGATCGTCCTCGATGATCCGCTTCGACCATTCGCGGTCGCCGCCGCGCAGCGCTTCGAGGGAGTCGAGGATGGCCTTCTCTGCCATGGAGCCGAGGACGAGGACTTCGTCCTGGAGCTGGCGGATCTCGGCGTTAAAGAGGTCCCTGGTCATGGCGAATGCCTTTCCTACCCGAAGCGCCCGGTGATGTAGTCCTCGGTCCGCTTGTCGTGGGGGTTAGTGAAGATGTCGGCCGTCGAACGATACTCCACGAGATGCCCCGCGCCATCCCCGGCCATGAGGAGGAAGGCAGTGTAATCGGAGACGCGGGCTGCCTGCTGCATGTTGTGGGTGACGATGATGATGGTGTAGCGCTCGGCGAGCCCGCGCATGAGGTCTTCGATCTTGAGCGTGGCGACGGGATCGAGCGCGGAACAGGGCTCGTCCATGAGGACGACCTCGGGCTCGACGGCGATTGTGCGAGCGATGCAGAGGCGTTGTTGCTGACCGCCCGAGAGGGCGATGCCCGGCTTCTTGAGGTCGCTCTTCACTTCGTCCCAGAGGGCGGCAAGCTTGAGCGCTTCCTCAACGCGGTCGCTGATTTCGGCGCGGTTGCGCACGCCCATGAAGCGCAGGCCAGCCGCGACGTTCTCGACGACTGACATCGTGGGGAAGGGGTTGGGCTTCTGGAAGACCATGCCGACGCGCTGGCGAACGCGGGCCGGATCGACGCCGGGAGCGTAGACGTCGGCGCCCTCGAGCAGGATGGTGCCCTCGACGCGCGCGTGGGGCGCGAACTCGTGCATGCGGTTGAAGCAACGGATGTAGGTGGACTTGCCGCAGCCGGAGGGTCCGATGAGGGCGGTGACGGCGTTCTTGGCGATCTCCATCGAGATCCCGGAGATGGCCTTCTTCGAGCCATACCAGGCCCCGACGTTGTGAGCGCTGAGGGCGATGGGCGTTCCCTCGGGCATTGGCCGCGGCGCCGCGTGGGCGAATTCGGCGGATGCTCCGCCGGTTTCGCGCAGCATGTCCGGCAGCGGCTCATCGGACGGGCGGACGGGGCTGAGGTTGAGATGGGTCATGGTGATCGCTCCTATTGCCGGACCGTGACGCGGGAGCCGAAGAGCGCCCGAACGGCCAGGCTGATGACGAGAATGATCCCGACAAGGACAAGGCTCATGGCCCAGGCCTGCTCGTGCCAGTAATCGTAGGGCCCGGTGGCATACACGTAGATGCGCCGGGGGAGGGAGTCCATCGGCTGGGTGATGTCGGTCGTGTAGAACTGGTTGCCGAGGGCGGTGAAGAGCAAGGGCGCGGCCTCGCCGGCGATGCGCGAAAGGCCGAGCATGACGCCGGTGATGATCCCCGGGAGGGCCGTCGGCATGACGATCCGGAGGACCGTCCGCCAGCGGGGCGCGCCGAGGGCATAGCTCGCCTCGCGCAGGGAGCGCGGCACGAGGAGGAGCATCTCCTCGGTGATTCGCGCGACGATGGGGACGAGCAGGATGGCCAGCGCGAGGCTCCCCGCGAAGGCCGAGAAGTGGCCCTGGTTGGCCACGACCAGACCGTAGATGAAGAGGCCGACGGTGATCGAGGGGATGCCCGCCATGACCTCGATGAGAAAGCGTACGAACGCGCCCATCCGGTTCTGGCCATATTCGGAGAGGAAGACGCCGCAGGCGATAGCGACCGGCACGCCGATCACGAGGGCCATGCCAACGATGATGCCGCTGCCGACGATGGCGTTGCGGACGCCGCCGCCCGGCTTCCCGGGCCGGTTTGGATCCTGGGTGAAGAAGTCCCAGCTCAACCCGGGAATGCCGTTCCGAAGCAGGTAGAAGAGGATGAGAGCAAGGGGGATCACGGCCAGGACGACGGCGAGCGCCATCGCACCGGTCATCACGCGGTCGAACGCCTTTCGCCGGCGGTAGAGCCCCTCCGTGCGGCCGAGGAAGGTGGAGCGCTCCTGCCCGGTCATTCCTGCACCACCGCGCGCTGACCGCCCGTCACCTTCCAGACGAGCAGGCGGGCGACAACGTTGATGACGAACGTGATGGCCAGGAGGATCAGCGCGACTTCGATCAAGGCGGCGCGGTGAAGGCCGGTGGCCTCCGGGAACTGGTTGGCGATGACGCTGGCCATGGTGTAGGCGGGGGCGAAGATGTTGCCGGGGATCTGCACGCTGTTGCCGATGACCAGGGTCACGGCGAGGGTCTCGCCGACGGCGCGGGCGAGGCCGAGGATGGCCGCGCCGAGCACGCCGGAGCGGGCGTATGGAAGAACGGCGATGCGGATCATCTCCCAGCGGGTGGCGCCGAGGGCCAGGATGCCCTCGCGCTGGCTGCGAGGCACGGCCGCGATCACGTCGCGCGAAACGGCCATCACGGTGGGCAGGATCATGATCGTTAGTATCAAGCAGGCCGAGAAAAGGCCGGTGATGAGCGGGGTTCCATCGACGAAGGGAACCCAACCGAGGTACCGGATGAGCGCCGGTCCAAGGTGATCGCGGATGAAGACGCCAAGGACGAAGATCCCCCAGAGGCCGTAGACGACACTCGGAATCGCGGCGAGCAGCTCGACCACATAGGAAACGGGCCGCGCCACCCAGCCGGGGGCGATTTCGACAAGGAACAGGGCGACGAGGACGGCGACAATCGTCGCGAACACGAGGGCGAAGACCGAGGTTATGAGTGTCCCGAGGATGAAGGCGCCGACGCCGAAAACCTTGTGCGACGGATCCCAGGCCGTGTCCCACACCACGGAGATCCCGCCGGCGCGGAGCGCGGGCCAGGCCTGCTGGGTGAGCTCCAAGAACATGCCGGCGACAACAGCGAGAACGACGATCGCCGCGAAGCCGGTGACCGCCGTGAAGAGCCAGTCACCGGGCTTGAGCCGGTTCTTGAGGCCGAGTGCCGAGCGTTGCGAATGCTCGAGCCGGTCGATTGCCACGGGGCCATCTCCGTCGGTGGTGGGCGGACTGCCCTGATGCTGCGCCGCCGGGCGGTCCCAAGGGGACTGCCCGGCGACCCGGATGTCATGGCCTGACGGCCGGCGTTAGCCGCCCTTCAGGCTCGTGTTCGCGCCCCCGTCGCATTTGAGGCCCTTGAGCGTCGCTTCAATCCGCGGGAGGAGGCTGGACGGAAGTGGCGCATAGAAACTCTCCTTGATGTCCTGCGTGGCGACCGGGTCGTGGAACACCCACCAGAGCATGTCGACGAGCGGCGTCTGCTGAGAGCACTTGCCGGCGGACTTGTAGAGGAGGAGGTAGGTGAACGTCGCGATAGGATATGCCGTGTCGCCGTCCGCGTTCGTGATCGAGACCTGATACTGCGGCGACGGCAGCGTCACGCCAGCCGCCGCGGCCGTGGTGGATTCGATGGTCGGCGTCACGAACTTGCCGGCTTTGTTTTTCACGTCCGCGAACGAGAGCTTGTTCTGGAGCGCGTAGGTGAGCTCGATGTAGCCGATGGAGTTGGGGGTGTTCTTGACGATGTTGGCC
>JAKALX010000191.1 GCA_021823905.1 Chloroflexota bacterium
GCTACTGGCAGAGGGCGGCGACGAGGCGATCCCTCCGCCCGCCGAGCTTCGCGCGGCGCGCTCGCCGGCGACGCAGGACCAGGCGCTCAAGACGCTGCGGACCGTGAATGACTTCGCCCTGCTCCAGGTGCTGACGCGAGCCATCGGGCAGCGGGTGGAGGCGGCTGAGATCGCGGCCTCGGCGGAGTTCCCGGAGGGAGCGCGAGTGCGCGTGCCGCAGAAGGTGGCGTTCCCGCCACGAGGCGGCTTTGCCGAGGGCGTGGTCGAGGTTACCGGAACCCAATTGTCGGTACGGCTCGACAACGGGGAGACCTGGGAAGGACCGCCGACGCTGGCGCGCCTGGCGCCGAGGGCCTGACCGGCGGCGGTTATTGGAACGCGGCAGCGATCGGCGCGGCTTCCGTCACGACCTCTCGCACCATGCCCGCCGCAACCGTGTGACGAGTCGCGGGATCGACCAGGATGAAGCTGCCGGTGTCGCGGCTGACCTCGTAGGGATCGACAAAGAGCGGCTCGAGCAGGCGCAACGTCACCCGGCCGATGTCGTTGAGGGCGAACAACTCGGGTTCGGGGACGCGGTCGAATGTCGAAACGTCAAGACGGTCGTCGAGCGATTCGACCACGCAGCGAACGCGGCGCGAGGTGTGCTTGATCCAGCACTGCTGTCGCGCCCGGAGCGGAGACGTGCCGCTCATCCAGCAGAGGTCGGCCGTGAAGCGGGAAGCGGAAGCCGGTGGCTGCGCGGTGCTGACGATCATGTGTCCGCGACCCACGTCCAGCTCGTCGGCTAGCCGGATCGTCACCGCTTCGCCGCTTGCCGCGGCCGGGAGCGTCTCTTCGTGGCGATCGATCGCGGCAATTCGCGTGCGCGCGCCCAGCGGCAGGACGGTCACGTCGTCGCCGACCCTGGCGCTGCCGGCCGCAATCGTCCCGGCGTAGCCGCGATAATCGTGGAAGCGGTCGTTGTTGGGCCGGATCACGTGCTGCACGGGAAAGCGAAGCGCCGCGTGCCGAGCCGGATCCGGCACGTCGGCTGTTTCCAGGAACTCGAGCAGCGTCGGGCCCTCGTACCAGGGCATGTGCGCCGAAGGCTCGACGACGTTATCGCCGGAAACCGCGGCCATGGGGAGCACGGTCACACGCGGAACGCCAAGGCGGCAGGCGACGCGTCGATACTCCGCTTCGATCTCGCGGAAGCGCTCCCCGGACCAGCCGGCAAGGTCCATCTTGTTCACGCAGAGGACGAGGTGGCGGATGCCCAGGAGTGCCGTCAGGGCGGAGTGGCGGCGCGTCTGCTCGACCACCCCCGCGCGCGCGTCGACGAGGATGAGCGCGAGCTGCGCGGTCGAGGCCCCGGTCACCATGTTCCGCGTGTACTGCACGTGGCCCGGCGAGTCGGCAATGATGAACTTTCGCCGTGGCGTCGTGAAATACCGGTAGGCGACGTCGATCGTGATGCCCTGCTCCCGCTCGGCGCGGAGGCCGTCGGTGAGGAGCGCGAGGTTCACGTCGTCGAGCCCTTGCGCGGTGCTGGCTCGCTCGAGACTGGCGAGCGTGTCTTCGAACACCTGCTTCGAATCGTAGAGCAGCCGGCCGATGAGGGTGCTCTTGCCGTCGTCAACGGAGCCGGCGGTGACGAAGCGCAGGAGGTCCATCAGAAGTAGCCTTCGCGTTTGCGGTCTTCCATCGCGGCCTCGGAAAACTGGTCGTCGGCCCGGCTCGCCCCGCGTTCGGTAATCCTGGCAACGGCAACCTCGGCGATGATCTCGTCGAGCGTGGATGCCTCGGAGCGCAGAGCGGCCGTGCAGGTCATGTCGCCAACCGTGCGGTACCGGACGGCCGCGCGGAACGGGCGCTCGCGTGGAAGTGCCGGCAGGAACGGGCTGACCGCCATGAGCATCCCGTCGCGCTCGAAGACCTCGCGCTCGTGGGTGAAGTAGATCGACGGCACTTCGAGGCGCTCCCGGGCGATGTAGCGCCAGACGTCGAGCTCGGTCCAGTTGGAGAGCGGGAAGACGCGCATGTGCTCGCCGCGGACGTGCATGCCGTTGAACAGGCGCCAGAGCTCCGGGCGCTGGCAGCGGGGATCCCACTGACCGAACTCGTCGCGAAAGGAAAAAATTCGCTCCTTCGCTCGCGCCTTCTCCTCGTCGCGCCGGGCGCCGCCGATCGCGGCATCGAACTTGTTCGCCGCGATCGCTTCAAGAAGGACGGGCGTCTGGAGGCGGTTGCGGGAGGCGCGCGCGCCGCGCTCCTCGACGAGGTGGCCAGCGTCGATCGCCTCCTGCACCGACGCGACAACAAGTCGTGCGCCAAGCTCGACGACGCGGCGATCACGGAGTTCGAGAACCTCGGGGAAGTTGTGGCCGGTGTCGATGTGCACCACCGGGAACGGGATCTTCGCGGGCCAGAACGCTTTTTCGGCGATCCGCAGGAGGACGATCGAATCCTTGCCTCCGGAGAAGAGCAGCGCCGGGCGTTCGAACTCGGCGGCCACCTCGCGCATGATGAAGATCGCCTCGGCTTCGAGATTCTCGATGCCTGCGTCGTGAGCGACGGGATCCTTCAGGGCTTCTTCGACGGTCATCGTTCGCTCCTTGTTTGTCTGGTGGGCGGGAGGAGGCCGTGGGATTCGAGGTAGGCGAGGACGCGGCCAACTGAGGCGTCGACGGACTCGGATCCGGTGGGGAGCGCAAGCTCCGGCTGAAGCGGCGCCTCGTACGGGTCGTCGACGCCGGTGAAGCCTGCGCGGGCGCCGGACCGGGCCTCGGCGTAGAGGCCCTTCACGTCGCGTGCTTCGCATTCTTCCAGCGTTGCCGCGACGTGGACCTCGACGAAGGCCGAGCCGTCGGCCTCGATGAGCGCCCGGTTCGCGTCGCGCGCGGCGCGATACGGCGAGATGGCGGCCGTAATCACAGCGACGCCATTGCGCGCCAGCAGGTTCGCGACGAAGCCGATGCGGAGGATGTTCGTGTCCCGGTCCTCCCGGCTGAAGCCGAGGCCCTTCGAGAGGTTTGTGCGCACGGCGTCACCGTCGAGCACCTCGACGCGCAGCCCGCGTTCCCGCAACACTGGCGCCAGCGCGTTCGTGAGCGTGGACTTGCCCGCTCCGGAGAGGCCCGTGAACCAGACGACGAAGCCGCCGGTGGTCGACCGCGCCGGCGAGCTGAATCGGCAATCGGCAATCGGCAATCGGCTCACGTGTGCAGCCCGCATTCGTCTTTTTCGAACCCCTGCCAGCGGCCGGCCCGGCCCTGGACGCCAGGAACGGTGCAGTTGTAGCAGCCGATCGAGGCGTAGCCCTGGTCCAGCAACGGGTTGTAGGGAATCTTGTTCGCGGCGATGTAGGCCCAGGTCTCGTTCTCTGTCCAGTTCGCGAGGGGATTGACCTTCACCACGCCGAACTTGGCGTTCCACGAGACGATCGGCGTGTCGGCGCGGCCTTCCGACTGATCTCTTCGCAGGCCGCTGATCCAGCACGTCTTGCCTTCGAGGGCGCGCCGGTTGGGCTCGATCTTCCGCAGCTCGCAGCAGAGGTCGGGGTCGCGCATCCAGAGGGCCGAGCCGTATTCCTGGGCCTGTTGCTCGTGGCTCAAGCGCGATTTGAAGACCTGGAGATCCTCCAGCCCGAGCGCCGGGACGGAGCGTCGCATCGTCTCGAGCGTCTCTTCGAAGAGGTATCCGGTATCGAGGACGAAGACGTGGACGTTCGGCTTCAGCGCGGCGGCCATGTGGAGGATCGCCATCCCGCTGGCGCCGCCGAAACTCGCGCCAACGGAGACGCCGTCGCCGAATGTCTCGACCGCCCAGCGGACGATCTCGGTGGGCGGTGCGGACTCGAAGCGCCGGTTGAGGGCGTCGATCTCGGCGGCCGACAGGGCGGGAGCGGCGATTGCCATATGCGGGCGATGTTCCTGAGTTGGTTGGTCAACTTTATCAACATCGATCATTGCGGACAAGTTGAGATTGTTGATACAGTTGGTCGAGTTTCCTATCCCGCGGGATGAGAAGGGACGTTGCCATGCCGGACGTCGAGACCATCGTCTATTCCAACGAACCAGGGCGCGTCCTGCCCGTGCTCGAGCGCGAGCTCGACGATTTCACCACCGAGGCAACCCGCTTCCTTGAAGGTGGGATCCCCGAGAACCTGTTCATCGGCTTCCGCCTGAAGCAGGGCGTCTACGGCCAGCGCCAGCCGGGCGTCCAGATGATCCGCGTCAAGCTTCCCTTCGGCGGGGTCACGGCCGATCAGCTCGACGCCTTCGGCGAAGTCGCGGAACGCCATGCGCCACTGCGTAAGGGCCACATCACCACCCGCCAGAACTTCCAGTTCCATCACGTCCCGCTGATGAAAGCGGCCGAGGCGCTCTACGTCCTGGGGCGCGTGGGACTTTCCACGCGTGAAGCGTGCGGCAACGTCGTCCGCAACGTGACCGGCGACCCCTGGGCGGGGGTGAACGCCGCCGAGCCGTTCGACCCGACGCCGTACGCAGGCGCGTTCGCGCGCTACTGGCTGCGCAACCCGCTCTCGCAGCTCCTTCCGCGCAAGTTCAAGGTCGCCTTCAGCTCGAACGATCGGGACGATGCGATCACGGGCCTGCACGACCTGGGCTTCATCCCGCGCGTCCATGACGGCGTGAAGGGCTTCGAGATCGTCGTCGCCGGCGGCCTGAGCACGATGCCGCGCAAGGCGAAGGTGCTGCGCGATTTCTGCCCGGTGGACGAGTACCTGCGCGTCTCGGAGGCAGTCATCCGGATCTTCGAGAAGGCCGACGAGCTCCGGAAGAACCGAGCCAAGGCGCGAATCAAGTTCCTGGTCGAACGCGTCGGCATGGACGAGTTCAAGCGCATGATCGACGAAGAGCTCCAGGGCGACTGGGCAAAGAAGGACTTCAGCCCTGACCGGCTCCTCTTCGTGGACGACGAAGAAGCGACGGCGCCGAAACGGCGGCCGCACTACGAACAGCCAAACGGCGACGGGCGGGAGTTCACCGCGTTCGTGATGGCGAACGTGAAGGCCCAGCGCCAGCAGGGATTCAGCACGATCGAGGTCAAAGTGCCGCGCGGCGACCTCAAGCCCGAGCAATTCCACGGCCTGGCGCAGATCCTGCGCGACTACGGCGGCGGACGGGCGCGAACGACGGTCCAGCAGAACATCGTCCTCCGCTGGGTTCGCGACGAAAGCCTCTACGAGGTGTGGAAGCGGTTGAAGGCGCTCGACCTGGCAAGCCCCGGCGCGCACACGATCACCGACGTGGTGAGCTGCCCCGGCACGGACAGTTGCAAGCTCGGGATCACAAGCTCGATGGGGCTGAACGCCGCTATCCAGGCGAAGGTCGAGTCGATGCGCATCGAGGATCCCCTGACCAGGCAGATCCACATCAAGATGAGCGGCTGCCCGAACAGTTGCGGCCAGCACCACATCGCGAACATCGGCTTCCACGGCGCGGCGATCAAGGTGGGCGAGCACCAGCTCCCGGCGTACCACGTCTTCCTCGGGGGCAACTACGACGGCGGCGAGTTCCGCCTCGCGACACAGGTCAAGATGCGGATGCCCGCGAAGCGCGCGCCAGAAGCGGTCGAACGCTTCGTGCGGCTCTACGAGCGCGATCGCAAGGTCGGCGAGACGTTTAACCAGTTCTTCGACCGGGTCGGGGCCGCGCCATTCGAAGCGTCGGTTTGCGACCTCGTGCTCCCCGGCGAATTCAGCGACGACAACCAGAGCATGTTCGTCGACTGGGCCCGCCTCGAGCTCTACCAGCTCCAGCGCGGCGAGGGCGAGTGCGCCGTCTGATCGGCGGCTAAACCCCCTGGAGCAGGTTCCAGGAGTCGCGGAACGGCAGGCCACCGCCGGCCTCCGCCTCCATCAGCGCGCGCCGCTGATGCGATTCGTCGAGCTCTCCGAGCAGAAACGACGGGTTCGTGCTCACCTTCCGGGCAAGCTCCTCCTGGCGGACAAGCAACCCGCAGAACGCCTCGAAGACCGGCTCGCGGCCGAGATAGTTCTCGAACACGAACAGTGAGAGGTCGTCGAGGACCTCGGATTCGCCCCTGGCCGCCATGCTGTCATACAGGTCGCCAACCCAGGCTGAGACCCGCTCCCAGGCCGCCTCTGATTGCGGGCAACGGCGCGCCTCCATCGCTTCGAGAGACGAGAAAAGCATGACGAGGAAGGTCGCAAGGTGCCGCCGCTCGTAGCCGAGCCGTGCGACCTCCACCCAGCGGAGGTCGTCGTCGCAACTCGCGCGGGCGCGCTGGACCGGGATCGCGCCGGCGAGCTCGTTGGCCTCGGCGTCTGGAAGCGTGCGGATCCAGTCCTCGACGATCGCCTCGTCGACCTCGGCGAGGTCGATCACTGAGAGCGCGGCGAGCCGCCGATCGGGCGGTCCATCCTGGATCTCCTGGATGAGTTCGGGCGCGGTCATCCGCCGGAAGGCGGTCTCGTGCTCCTGCCAGCCTGAATACTCCGCGGGAAGGCGTCGCTCCATCGCCCCAAGAATACATGCGCTGCCCGTTCCGAACCCGCGGTGCTAGAGTTGGTGCCATGGAAATTCCGGCTTTCAAACGGCATCGAAGGCTTCGCCGCAGCCCCGCGATTCGCTCTCTCGTTCGCGAGACGGAACTGTCGGTCTCGCATCTCGTCTATCCGATCTTTGTCGACGCCAACCTTTCCGGGCGCGCGCCCATCGCCTCCATGCCCGGCCAGGATCGGCTCGGCCTGGACGCGCTCGCGGACGAAGCAAAGTCGCTGCGCGACCTGGCCATCCCGGCCGTGCTCCTGTTCGGCCTGCCGGTGACCAAGGACGAACGCGGCAGCGGCGCCTGGCAGCGGGACGGCGTGGTCCAGCAGGCGATCCGCCGGTTGAAGGACGCGAACCCGGAGCTCGTGATCATCGGCGACGTCTGCCTCTGCGAATACACGAGCCACGGCCACTGCGGCATGCTCCGGCCCGACGGCGGCGTGGACAACGACGCGAGCCT
>JAKALX010000192.1 GCA_021823905.1 Chloroflexota bacterium
CGGCACGGTGAACATCTTCGCCCGGGAGGCCGGCATCCCGCCCGGACTACGCGCGGCGATCGACGCGCACCTGGCCGGCCAGACGGTCCGCATGGACCTTGGCCGCGGCGACGGCCAGTACTTCTTGTTGATGGCCGGCGTGGGCTGGGACGCGGAGATCGTGCGGCGGGTTTCGTCGGGGCTGAAACGCCGGCTGGGCGACGTCGCCTACCTGGTGCAGGGGGCGTGGATGTTGCCGGGCCTCCGGCCGCGCAACGCCGCCTGGCAATACAACGGGGAGCAGCTGAACGCGCCGCTGGCGCTGATGATCCTGGGCAATACGCGGCTCTATGGCGGGCGCGTCGGTCTCACGCCGCGCGCATTCGCGGACGACGGGCGTCTCGACCTGGTGGCCCTCTGCCCCGAGCGGCTGCGCGACGGCCTGCGGCTGGGGCTCAAGGTGGCGACCGGCCGCCTGAGCGGGGACCGTAACGTCATCGAGCGGCGCATCCAGCGGGTCGCGATCGAAACGCCGGGCCTGGCCGTGCAATTCGACGGGGATTTCGCCGGCGAGACGCCGATGGAGTTCGAAATCGCGCACCGAGCGCTTGCGGTACGGCTTCCGGCGGGGCCACTTCCCTGGATCTTCAGCGAATCGCAAGCTCAGCAGCCGGCGCAGGCGACGCCCGGGCAGGCAGCATCCCGATGACTTTGTAGATCATCGCGGGCTCGGGCTCGCGCAGCCGCCGCGGCATCTCCCAGAGCAGCGCCGCGCAGGCGACGAACAACGCCACCAACCCCACGACGCTCCCGACATCGAGCAGCGTCGAATCGGGACCGGCTCGGCTGAAGAAGGCATCGCCGGAGAGCGTGTAGTTCAGGAAGTTCCAGGTGGCGTGAACCAGCGCTCCAAGCGGATAGCCAACGAGGAAACGGGCGCGGCGCCGGAAGAGCCCGTAGAACCCGAGCGCGGCCAGCCCCGTCGCCGTGGCGTGAACGGCGCCGGTGCCGGCCCGGGCGACGGCGAAGGCCCACCACTGGCTGCCGATCGTCCGCTCGCTGACGACATCGGGGCTGACGACACTGAGGCTGTTCTGGAACGTCTCCAGCAGGTTGAACCCGGCGCCGGCGAGCACGCCCCAGAGGAAGCAGCGCCCGGCGCCTCCCTTTCTGAAGAAGAAGAAGGCAACGATCATCCCCTTCCAGAACTCCTCGTTGAGCGGCGCGACGATCGAGAGGACGCTGAGGTCGAATGCGACACCAAGTCCCGCCGGCAGCGAGGGAAGGTTCTCCTCGAGGTCGAACGCCGGCCCGCTGCCATAGGCGTGGATGAGGTAGGCGCCGGCGAGGACCAGGTAGGCCGTGTTGACGATCGACGCCACGAAGGTCGCGCCAACCGCGCCGTAGATGATGCCCGAGGTCCATTCGCGCCAACTGATCGGCCAGGCGAGGGGGTTGAACCGGCGATAGCGCAGCGTGACGACAAGCGCGGCCAGCGCCGACGGCACGGTCACGATCGCGACGTTCGTCAGGGGGAAGAGCCAGGGGAACCGGTCTGGCGAGTTCACCTGCTGTTGCCCGGCGAACACGAGCATCGGGAAGAGGGCCGCGGCAGCCGCAGTCCACCAGGCGGCGCGCCGGGGCAGGCGGAAGGCGGTCGAACCGACGCCGCCAAGCGACGACGCCGCCTGGTAGACGAGCATACCGCCGAGGGAAAGCGTCACAATCGCCGTGCCGAGGTAGACGTTGATCTCGAAGAGCTTGCGGCGCGGGCCTCCAGCCACGTCGATCAGCAGGAGAAGCGAGAGCAGCCCGTTCAGGAACGCGACCGCCCCGACTACGAGCGCGAAGCCAAGCACCAGGTTCCGGCGCTTGCCGATCGGCTTATTCCCCTTCGAAGCGGGTGATAGTCCCGGCGCTCACCAGATAGCGACCAGCCGCGCGGGTCATGATGTCGCGGATCCGATCGGGATCGGCGGTGGTCACAATCGTCTGCTGAAACGAGTCGATGAACTCCAGCACGCCGCGGCGGCGGCGCGCGTCGAGCTCGCTCAACACGTCGTCGAGGAGGACGACCGGGTCGTCGCCGAGGGCACGGCGCAGATAGCTCGCTTCCGCCAGGCGCAGGGAAAGCGCCGCCGTCCGTTGCTGCGCGCGGGAAGCGAACGAATCGGAAGGCATGCCGTTGATCTCGATGAGGACGTCGTCCCGATGGGGACCGACGAGCGTTGCGCCAGCGGCAATTTCGCGGCTCCTGAGCATACCCAGGGCACGGAGCATGCGGGCCGTCCACTCGGTCTCGTCAATAGGCGAGTCGTTCGCATCCAGGCCGCCGAGGGCCGGGCGGTAGATGACCTCTATGCGCTCCTGCCCGTCGCTGAGACGGTCCATCTGGAAACCAGCCTGGAGGGCAACGTGACCAAGCGCGTCGGCGCGGGCCTGCATGATGACGCCGCCCGAGTGGGCAAGCTCCTGGTCCCAGAAGTTCAGCTCGGCGGATGAAGCCTCGCGGCCCTGCACACGCTTCAGCAAGCTGTTACGCTGCTGCAACACCTTGGCGTAGCGCTGCATCGCCCGCAGATAGCCGCGGTCGACCTGCGAGATCATCATGTCGAGGTAGCGCCGGCGCATGAGCGGCGGGCCAGCAACGATGTCGATGTCGAGGGTTGTAAAGAGCACGGCCGCGAGCTGGCCAACGGCGTCCGAGGCTCGCTTCGGCACGCCGTTCACGCGCACGCGCTTGCCGGCGCGGTGCGTGGCGTCGGTGGTTCGACCGACGATCGCCACCTCGAGCTCGAGGTTGCCGGCCGAACGCTCAACCTCGCAAGAGAGGCGCGCAACGGGGAATTCGGTTTGCAACAGATCGCGCCGAACGAGGTCGGCGTCGTTGCTCGCCCTGCTCGATCGCAGGGTCGACATCAGGTAAATAGCTTCGAGGAAGTTGCTTTTACCCTGGGCATTGTCGCCCACAAAGAGGTTCAGTCCGCGGTCGAGTTTGAGGGAAACGCGGCCGTAGTTGCGGTAGTTCGCAATCTGGATATCAAAGATGAACACGGTCCATCAGTAGTATAGCCGGAACGCTTCAGGTCCGGCTTACTTCTTTCCTTCCCAATTGCCACAGCTCCAGCGTTGGCGAAGGGGCAAGAGCGGCGGAACGCGCACAATTGCTCACGCGCCTATGCATTCGCCTTGTCCCGCACGTCGCCGCTTCCTATAATCTCCATGCGTCGGAATCGGCCTTCTTCGAGGTGTAACGTGAAAGTCCAGGTCCTTCAGGAGAATCTTCAACGCGGACTCTCGATCGTCGGCCGAGCCGTGGCGACTCGTTCAACGCATCCCATGACGGCGAACGTCCTGCTCCAGACGAATCAGGGGCGCCTTAAGCTCGTCGCCACCGACCTCGACATCTCGATCAGCACCTGGATCGGCGCCAAGATCGACGAAGAGGGGGCGACCACCGTCCAGGCGCGTCTGATCAGCGACTTCGTCGCCTCGCTCCCGCCGGCGACGGTCAATCTCGAGATTCCCGATCGCAGCCGGCAGTTGAAGCTCGAATGCGCCCGCAACGAGGCGTCCATGAGTGCCATGGACGCCGAGGATTTCCCGCTCGTCAAGTCGATCGAGGACGGGGTGCGTATCCAGCTCGAACCGAAGGCGTTCCGCCGTGCGATCGAACGGGTCGAGTTCGCGGCCGCCAACGACGACTCACGCCCGGTGCTCACCGGTATCCATTTCAAGACGGAGGGGCCAAGGCTGACGCTCGCCTCGGCCGACGGTTTCCGGCTTGCGGTCGCCGACATCACCCTCGGCGCGGCGCCATCGGAGTCGATCGAAGTCATCGTTCCCGCCCGCGCCCTGCGCGAGGTTGCGCGGCTCGTCGGCGATTCCAACGAGCCGATCGAGATGCGCGTCAACACGGCACGCTCGCAAGTGCTCTTTTCGCTGACCGACACGGAGATGGTCGCCCAGCTCATCCAGGGCACGTTCCCGAACTACAGCCAGTTGATCCCCGCCCAGTACAACACGCGTTGCATCGTCGACGTCGACGAGTTCAAGCGCGAAACGCGCATCGCCGCCATTTTCGCACGCGACGGCAGCGGCATCATCCGCCTGCAGATGCAGTCCTCGAACGGACAGGCGGGACAGCTGACGATCAGCGCGCGAGCCGACGAGGTGGGTGACAACGAAGGCCGCATCGACGCGGCGGTGGAAGGCGACGCCGCGAAGATCGCGTTCAACATGCGCTACCTGCAGGACGTGCTCGGCGCGCTTTCGGGCAAGGTCGCGCTGGAGACAACGAGCCCGTCGTCACAGGGCGTCTTCCGTCCCGAAGGCGAGAGCGATTATGTCCATGTTGTCATGCCGATGTTTGTACAGTGGTGAGTAAGTTCGGACTCTGAAGTGACTCCGTAATCGGAACTGATGCCTCCCCCTTCGACCGGCATCTTGCGAACGTGCGTTCGGTGGCTCAATGACTCCCGCGATCGGCTCAATGACTCCCGCGATCGGCTCAATGTCCTCCGCGATCGCCTGGCTCAATGTCTCCCGCGTTCACCCTCACCCCTGGATCAATAACTCCCGCGATGCACAGGCGGCTGATGTGGCGTGATTCGCGACGGGCTGGAGGCGCGGCCGCCGTGCGCATCCGAAAGGCGTAGGGTTGAAGCGTCCGCCGGTTCGGACCCTGGGGGCCGCATGACATCAATGGACAATAGTCGGCCAGACGAGGCGCAGCAGCGCCGCATGTTGCAGCGGCCGTCGTCGCCCGACTTCCTCGATGCGTCACATGAGTGGCGCCGCCTATTCGCCGAGGCCTGGGGCACGTTCCTCCTGGTGCTCGTCGCCGCAGGGGGCGGCGTCGTTGCGGCGAAGAGCGGCGGTGCCGTCAGTTTGAGCATGATAGTGGTCGCACCCGGCCTCATGGTGATGGCGATCATCTATTTCATGGGCACGGTGAGCGGCGCGCACCTGAACCCTGCCGTCACGTTGGCGTTTGCAGTAAGGGGCAACTTCCCATGGCGCCGGACGCCGGGCTACGTCCTCGCGCAGGCAGCGGGAGGCGTCGCGGCGGCCGTCTTCTTGCGGACAATGTTCGGTACCATCGGCGCGCTCGGCGCTACGACGCCGGGACGCGGTCTTGGCAGCGGGACGGCATTGGCGTTTGAAGTGGTGCTGACAGCCGGGTTGGTGAATACGATCCTCGGGACGGCCTCGGGGGCGCGCAACATCGGCGCGAACGGCGCCATTGCGGTCGGTGGGTATGTCGCGCTGGCGGGCCTCTGGGCGGCGCCGATCAGCGGCGCATCGATGAACCCGGTGCGTTCTCTCTCGCCTGACCTCGTTCGGGGTAACCTGGGAACGTCGTGGATCTATATCGTCGGGCCAATCATAGGGGCCCTGATCGGAGTCGCGTTCGAGTTCATCCTCAAGGGCGGGCCCACCGCAGCCGGCGCGGAGGCCGCGCAAGGCTCTCTGGGCCCCGAGGATTCGACGCAGCACGAGAAGTCGATTCGCGATTCGCCGGACAAAAGCGACAATAGGTGAATTGAACCGGTTGACACTCTTGAGACAACGCCAATGACGAGACTCAACGCCGACGGCCGCTCCGAACCCCCAACAGACCCGGTTGGGCGCGGGGAGTCCGACGCCGCTTCGCCCGCCGTAACGGCCGGAGCCCGCGAGGCATCAGCCGGCGCTGCAAATGGTCCGCCGAGCGGTCTGACAAGCGATGAAGCCCGCCGCCGGTTGCTGAAGGCCGGCCCGAATACCGTAGCCGATACGGCGATGCATCCGTTGCGCAGGTCGCTGACTAAACTCTGGGCGCCCGTTCCATGGATGCTCGAGGCCGCGATCCTGCTCGAGTTGGTGCTCGGAAAGTATGCCGAGGCGGCGATCATCGCCGGTCTCCTGGTGTTCAACGCGGCACTCGGCTTTCTCCAGGAGGGGCGCGCGCAGGCAACCCTCACGGCGCTGAAGTCGCGGCTCGCCCTGAACGCGGCGGTTCGTCGCGACGGCGCCTGGAAGATTCTGCCCGCCGCCCAACTGGCGCCGGGCGACATCGTGAAGCTGTCGCTTGGTGCAGTCGTCGCTGCCGACATGCGGCTGGTAGAGGGCTCGGTCCTGTTGGATCATTCCATGCTCACCGGCGAATCGGTACCGATCGAAGCGGGGCCCGGCTTGCAGACGTACGCAGGGGCACTGGTGCGGCGCGGCGAAGCCGTGGGGGAGGTCACGGCGACCGGAGCGCACACCAAGTTTGGCCGCACCGCCGAACTGGTCCGCACCGCGCATGTCGTCAGCTCCCAGCAAAAGGCCGTCTTGCACGTGGTGCGTAATCTCGCTCTCTTCAACGGCGTCCTTATCGCCATGCTCGTCGCATATGCCTACGCCATCTCGTTGCCGACTGCCCAGATCATCCCGCTCGTGCTCACGGCGGTTCTGGCGTCGATCCCAGTCGCACTGCCGGCCACCTTTACCCTTGCCGCCGCGGTCGGCGCACAGACCCTCGCCAGGGTGGGAGTCCTGCCGACGCGGCTCTCCGCCGTAGACGAAGCGGCGACGATGGATGTCCTGTGCGCCGACAAGACAGGCACTCTAACCAACAACGAGCTCAAGGTGACCACCGTCCGCCCAATGCCCGGCTTCGAAGAATCCCAGGTCATGGGATTCGCGGCGCTGGCGAGCTCGGACGGCGGACAGGATCCCGTTGATGGCGCCATTCGCGCTGCCGCCGTTCTGCACCCTACGCCTGATCTGCCGACACTACTCAGGTTCGTGCCGTTCGATCCAACCACGAAGATGTCTGAGGCGACAGTGACGGATTCGAGTGGCGCCACGCTGCGCGTGGTGAAGGGGGCCTTTGCCGCCGTCGTCGGTCTCACGGATGCCCCGCCCGATGCATCCACGACGGCGAATGAACTTGAGGCGAAGGGCTTCCGAGTTTTGGCCGTTGCGGCAGGCGTTCCGGCGGCGCTGAGGCTGGCGGGGGTCATTGCACTCAG
>JAKALX010000193.1 GCA_021823905.1 Chloroflexota bacterium
GGTCGAAGCCGCGCTCGAGGATCCCGCGCACGGTACGGTAGCGCCCGTCGCCAGCATCGAGGGCCCGCTGGCAGGCGCGCTCCAGGCGCGCCCGGTCGTAGCGCTGGGCCAGTCGGAGGATGGCCTGGACCTCGCGCAGGTTGTGGAGGGCGTGCACTTCCAGCCGCTCGCGTACGAGACGGCCAGTCGCTACACCGGTCGCTGCCGCACTCTCCAGGCAGACCTGGGGACTGAAGCGCAGGAACGCCTGGGCCGCCTCCGGGTAGTGGTCGAGCCGGGTTGCGCGTCCGCGTTCACGGCGAACGTGCGTGGTGATGAGCGTTGCTCCGTCGTAGATAGCGACGAGCGACTGTCCGAGACGGACGTCGAGACGCTTGCCGACCAGGGGATGGGGGACCGAGTAGCGGGCGCCGCTCGCCTGGAGATGGCAGTCCGGGTGCACTTTCGCCGTCGTCCAGGTGGCAAGCTCCCAGGGTCGCGCAGGCAAGGCCAGCAAGGCTGGCTGCTCCCTGGCCAGGAATGCCTCCAGCGGCCTCTCCCCGGTTGTCCCGTGCACCCGCCGTCCCGCCACCTCCAGCGACCACGCTTTCGCCTGCTCCCGCATCTCCTTCAGACTGCTGAAGCTCCTCCCCCGGAAGAAGCTCTCCCGGGCGTAGTCGACATTCCTTTCGACCTTCGGCTTGTCCTGGGGATGCCGCACCCGCGAGGGGTCGATCACGCAGCCGTAGTGGCGCGCCAGCTCACCGTAGGCTCGGTTGCTGCGCGGGTCGTAGAGGTCGGGACGGAGAATGCCGGCGCTGAGGTTATCGGGGATGAGCCGCCGGGGAGCACCACCAAAGAAGGTGAAGCCGGCGGTGTGCCCTTCGAGGAACGCGCGGCTGTCTTCGCCCAGGACCGGGTAGAGAAACTGGTGGCGGCTGTGGCCCAGGGTCATGAGGAAGGCGTAGAGCCGCCGCTCGCGCTGCTCCTCGGGGTCGTACCAGCGGCCCGCGTAGAAGAAGTCGACCTGCGCTTCCTCGCCGGGCGGCGGCTCGGGAAGCCGCACCGTCACGCGAGTCGTCTGTCGCGCAGTCTCCGGCCAGTGGCGCCGGACGTAGCGGTAAAAGGTCCCCCAGCTCGCCTCCAACTGCTGCTCATCGCGCAAACGCTGGTAGAGGACCGTGACCCGCACCTCGCCGACGCGCTCGGCCAGGTAGCTGTGGAAGCGAGCGACCTCCTTCGCTACCGTTCCCGGTTCGCGCACAGCGGCCACCTGTTCGACGACCGTCTGCGCCAACCGCTCCCAGCCCGCCTCCCGTCGCCGCTGAGCACCTCGCACCAGTCCCGCTCGCTCACCGGCACGGACGTACTTCCTCACGGTTGGCCGGCTATAGCCCAGCGACTGCGCGATACCGCTCACGCCGGTCCCGCCGTCCCATTGCACCAGGATCTCCTTCACGTCGGACACGCCAATCCTCCTTCGGGCCATCGACCATCCCTTTTCTGTGGATGGTCGCCGCGCCCTCCTCTACGGGCCGGAGGTGGCAAATTATCCTGATCAGCCCCCTGGCAAATTCAGATGATCAAAACCCCGGCCGGACTGGCAAATTAACGTGATCAGCGACACCGCCTGCCACGATTCTGTCATCGTGATGCAGATCATCTACGTTAGGACAGCCTGTTAGAGTCGGACTGCGGCGCGGAAGTTGAGCGACCGGTTCTTATCTGATTAGGTACCCACCGGCTGGCGATGGGACGAGGTCATTGCGTTTGAGCGCGTCAGTCGAAGTAGCCCCTGAGGTTGCGGCTGCGGCTGGGGTGGCGGAGTTTGCGGAGCGCCTTTGCCTCAATCTGGCGGATGCGCTCGCGGGTCACGCCGAACTCGCGCCCAACTTCTTCGAGCGTTCGGCTGCGACCGTCCTCGAGGCCAAAGCGGAGCTGGAGTATGCGCCGCTCACGGGCCGTGATGCTCGCGAGCACGTCTTCGACCTGTTCGTGCAGGAGCTGCTTCGAGGCCGCCTCGACCGGGGAGACGGCGCTGGCGTCTTCGATGAAGTCGCCCAGGTGGCTATCACCTTCGTCGCCAATGGGGGTTTCCATCGAGATGGGATCGAGGGACATTCTCTGGATCTCGCGGATGCGCTCGGGCGTGTAAGCGCGGAAATCGTCCGGCTTGGCGCTTTCGTTCATGCCGCGCGCGAGCTCTTCGCTCGTCGGTTCGCGGCCGTACTCCTGGACCAGCCGCCGGCTCACGCGGACGAGCTTGTTGATCGTCTCGACCATGTGGACGGGGGTGCGGATGGTGCGCGCCTGGTCTGCGATTCCGCGGGTGATAGCCTGCCGGATCCACCACGTGGCGTAGGTCGAGAACTTGTAGCCCTTGCGATAGTCGAACTTCTCGACCGCGCGGATCAGGCCGATGTTGCCTTCCTGGATCAGATCGAGGAGCGACATACCACGGCCGATATACTTCTTCGCCACGGAGACGACGAGGCGGAGGTTCGCCTCGATGAGACGCTTCTCGGAGTTGGTGCCGTTCCGCTTGAGAGCGTCGAAGTCGTAGCCGAGCTTCTCCTCCAGGGGAGCGAGCTTCTCGACAAGGACATCCGCCGGGGGGACGAGGTCATCCTCGCTGCCGGCCTCTTCGCCCATCTCCGACAGATAGGGGGCGAGGATATGGGTGATCGTTGATAGCTGGACAATCTCAAGGTGGAGTTGGTCTTCGCTGTGTTTCAGCTTGGCGGCTGAGTAGCGCCGGAAGTCCAGGTCCATCTCGCCGTCGACCAGACCGCGGAACTGGCCGTTTGCGCTGACATCAGAGAGCTTCATGTTCTTCAGCTTCGGACCGTCCGGGGTCCGCCACCGTGGCGGGCGCAAAGGGAGTTCCTGGCCGTTCTCGTCCAGCTGCGCGGCCCAGCCATTTGCGAGCTCGTCGTACCGGTCGATGAACGACTTCGCGGCCTGGTAGACGGGCAAGAGCCCGGCCCACTGCTCAAGCAACGAAACGGTCAAACGCCCCGCCGTCGGCGGGTGTCCGTAGGCAGCCATGTACGTCTCTTCGATGGCCTCGACGTGGTTGCGCTCTTCCAACTGGCGCGCCAGGTGCTTCTCGTCGGCGCCGGTGAGGAGATAGATCGTCCCGATCTCGCGGAGATACATGCGAACCGGGTCGTCGAGGGCCTCGGAGTCCGCGGCAAGGAGCAACCTGGCATCGACCTCGTCGTCCTCATGCGACATGGCGCCGATGTCTCGGAGGGCCATGCCACGCCTCTCGACATCGCCCAGGGGGAGATGGCTGAGGGTGCGCACGAGCATCACGGGGGCGCTCGAAACCGGGTTGTCAATCACATGGCGCCTCATTCCCGGGAGTACCTCGGGCCGGATGGTTGTCGAGGCCCGGCGAAGGCGTGGCCCGCGCCGAGTCCCTGATCGAGGGCGACCACGTTGGGCACGCCCCCTGAGCATGGTGCTTAGCGGCTCGAGAGATGGACGCTAGCGCTACGTGGTCCCGTCTCGCGAGCGCGTGCTTCGTTCACGACCAGTACGTTGCCCGCGAGGGTCGAACCATTGAGAGCGGCGATGGCCGCCTGCGCTTCGGGCGAGCCCGGCATTTCGATGAAACCGAAGCCCCGCGATGTCTGCGACTCGCGGTCGACGACGACGGAGGCCGTGCTGACTTCGCCGTGAGAGGCGAACGTCTGGCGCAGTTGTGCGTCGTCGGTGGACGGGTTCAGGTTTCCTACGTAGATCTTCAAGAGACATCCTTCTTTGGCCGGCGTGCCCGCGTAAAGGCACTGGAACGACAAGATTCCGTGACGGAAATCCGAGCAGCCAAAGGGCGGACGAAGAGAGAAGCCAGAAGGCGTACTTGCGCCAGTGATTCAGCGAGCTTGAACTCGAGCCAGAGAGGCACTTCCAGAGAAGCGAGACCACAAAACGTGAAGTGCCTTATCCAGCTTAGCAGATTTGCAGCTCTAACACGGCCGCATGTCCCGGGCAGTCTTCGCCATGCGGCTCGCCCCCTGCCGTGGTTGGCAGTTGCAGGCTGCGTCCGACCGCAAAGTTAACTCAGTCCTTCTTCGCCCGCAGCTCCGCCGCGAGCCGCGCCTCCAGCGCTTCCAGTTCGGCGAGCTCCGCTGGAGGCATCCACGGGCGGCCGTTGTTGGGAGCAGCCGTAGGGCCGGTCAGCTTGAGGTCGTCCCATCTCACCCACCCACGCATGTCCGCGATCCTCTCGGCATCGGGGTCTGGGAGTGCGAAGCGCTCGAACGCCTGGAGCGCCTCGTACATCTTCAGGAGCTTGAGACCAATCGCGTCGATCGTCTCTTGAGTCTGGCGATGCAGCATTGGCTCGCCCATGAGCGCTTCGACCTCTGCGATCACCAGGCGTCGGGCAGTCAGATCGTTCCAGCGCAGCTCGATCGCCTGGCGCAGGCCGTGAATGAACTGCTGACGCTGCGCCGGCCAGTCAACCAGCTCGTCCTCGTCGTCTTCGAACACTCTGGTTCCGAAGAGCAAGGGGAGGTCGCGCTTCAGCCAGCGGCCGGGCTCCGGGAGCGGAGGGAGATTGATCGCGTCAGCATGCACGGCCGCCAGGAGGACGCGCTCGCGCACGAGGAAGGCGTCGAGGCATTCGAGGAAGCCGAGCTGGATCGATTCCTGGCAGACCCACTCGGTGGTCGCCCAGACAGCTCCGTGGAACTCCTGGTTCCAGTCGCCGATGGCGTTCTCAATCCGTTCGACCTCGGCCTTCTGGTCTGCTGGCGCATTCTTGCGCAGGCGGTGATCAGCTTCGCCCCCGGCGAGCCAGGGCCGGAGGATGAGGATGGCGCGCTCCCTGGCGGTAAGGCCGAGCACAGCCTCGTCGAGCCGCTTCTCGGGCGCGGTCATGGAGCACCTCCGGAGGCATCGCTATGACCCCATATCGGTGAGTTCATGCGTCCTCCTCCTCCTCCAGTCCAATCAGGAAGCGGAGCCTCTGCACCGCGCCCTCGTCCGGCTCCTCCGGCAAGATCAGGTCGAAGTCCGGCTTTAGGTCCTCGACCAGCTTCAGTGCTGACCCCTTCACTTCGTCGAGCAGCTCGCGCGCATCGGGATGGATCGGCTCCTCGCCGGCAAAGCTTCCGGCGACCTCCCCGACAACCTGCTCGATCGCCAGGAGCTCGGACCACGCTTTGGTCAGGTGCGCGGCGATGGCAAGCGGTAGGCCATCCGCCAACATTGAGGCCGTCTTCTTTGCTGGGTCCTCCGGTGGGACAACGGCATCGGCAGGCGGCCAGTGGGGAGCCTCGTCGAGAATCGCACGCAGCTTCTGGCGCTCTTCCCCAAGTCGCTCCACTTCGATACCGGCGTCGTCCGGGAAGACCGCGAAGCGAAGCCCGCGCTCGGGGATCACCGGGACGGGCTCCCCCCGCCAGTCGTAGAAGGAGCCGGCCCGGAGCTGGAGCTCGGCATCGCCCTGCTCGCCTGCGAGCACTCCCCGGTCGACCAAGGGGCGGAGCCGCTCGGCGATCTCCTGGATGCGCTGATCCCACTCGTCGTCGCTCAACTCGTCACTGTCCGGCTCGGCGTCCATCAGGAGGTCGGCCGCGACTTCGAGGGGAAGCAGCTCTTCGCGGGCCCCGGCCAGGAGCTGGTCACACCGGCTCTGGGTAATCGGCTCGCCGGAGTACCACTCGATCTGCTCGCGCAGGCGGTTCGTTTCGAGGGCCCAGAGGTGGAAGACGCTCAGCATCGCGAGCCGGTGGGCCGTTGCTTCGAGGCGTGCGTAGAGCCAGGCGGTGTACCAGGCGGTCTCGCGGTGGGCGGCGTTGAAGAGCCGGATGAGACGGTTGACCTCGGGGATCTGGGAGTCGGGCGTCGCGCGATAGAAGCCGGGCGGGTCCTCCGTGTCGGCCTTCCACCACTTGAGGCGGAGGGACGCTCGCTCGTTCGCGGAGAGACCGCTGTAGAGCTTCTCGACCCGGTGCTGGGCGGCGCTCATCGTCTCCTCCCGGTTGGTGGCTTCGGTCGCTGCTCCATCACGCTCTCGATCGCTTCCAGCCGCTCCTCGAACTCGCCGGTCTCCAGGAGCCTGGCCGCCGTCGTGACCAGCGAGGCGAGGGCACGCGCGCGGGCGACCGAGTTCTCCAGACCGAGGACGTCGATGACGGCGACTTCGAGGATGCGGCGGAGGTCCTTGATCGACTCCAGGCCGTTGAACTCATAGGCGCCGGCGACGACTCGCTCGCGCCGCCGACGTTGACCGCCAAGGCGTCGCGCCTCCGCGGACTCATCGCTCTTCTCGGGGTCGTGCCAGAAGCAGTAGTCCGACTCGAGGCCGGGCGGAGCGTTGCAGCCGCGCCCGCCCTCGAAGCGATGCTTGCAGGCCCGTCCACTTACCATTGCTTACCTCTGCAGACCTCCGCGGTTGGTAACCCAGTACGAGTGCGAGCCCCCGAAGGGGCCCGCTGTGAGCGCCTGTGCTGGCACTGGTGGCTCGTCAGGCCGGAGGTGCGAGTTCGTCCTCGGCCTGGGCGGGATGGCCCTTGGGGCAGGCCTCGGGCTCCGTCCCGGTCTCGGCGAGGAAGCTCTCCATGCAGCCCGAGCAGAACCACTTCGTCTGGCCCTCCTCGACGCCCTTCTGGTTGGGGAGCCGCTTGATCTGCTTGACGATGCGCCCGTCTTTCTCGGCGCTGGCCTTCACGGGCTTGGTGGGCTTCGCCGCGGGGAGCGACCCCTCCAGCGACCAGAAGCGCCAGCCGTTGGTGGAGACCCCGCCCATGACCGCCTTGGCGGCCGACGACGGGCTCTTGTGGAGCGAGCCGTCCGCCAGCCGGTAGCGGACGCCCTCCTCCGTCTGAACGACCTCGCAGGTGTGCTCGGCCTTCTTGTGCCTGCCGACCAGCTTCGTGCCGACCGCCAGGTCCCGGTTCTCGATGCTCATTGCCAACCTCCAGATTTGGTCGGCTCGTACATCTCACTCGACGTGAGGC
>JAKALX010000194.1 GCA_021823905.1 Chloroflexota bacterium
CACAATCATATCAGTCTGCGAGACCGGCGTACGACCCTGCCTCGCCCCTGAACCTCCGTCTTCCTACCCTGTTCCCATGCACCGCGAGCCGCCGACGGTCCCGGTCCGGCCTCCCGTCTTCCTGGGCTGCTTCGGGGTGCTGCTCGCGGTCCTGGCATTCGCTTCTGCCGCGTTCTTCCTCGCCCGCTTTCTTGATTCCGGGGCCGACAGCGGCCGCCAGCCCCTCGATCCTGCCGAGTCCTACGCGCCCGGTACCGTCACTTACGTCCCCAGGCACAACTTCTACGTCGTTCGCGAAGCCGATGGCACGTTCCTCGCCCTCTCCGACCTCGACGCCGCGAACCGCGCCGCCGCCACTCGCTGCCGGGTTGCACAGATCGCTCCGGCCGACCCCATCCTCCCGGGCCTTCTTGAACGCCTCACCTCGCGCATGAGTCCGCAGGCCGCGGGTTCGACCCTGCTCCTGCGCGAGTCCTGCAACCGCGCCGTCTACGACGTTACCGGCCTCCGCCTCGACGGCGACGGACCGAACCTCGATCGCCTCGCCGTGGGCGTCGACGCCCAGGGCCGACTCACGGTCGACGTCACCCGGCGCACCTGCACCGAGCGGACCAGCGCGCAGCTCTTCGCTCCGATCGTTTGCCCGAAGTAGGCGCGAAATGACTCGTGTTCGCCACCGGGCCCGCCAGGGCGCAGTATGCTGTGCATACTCCCGGCCGTTTCGCGGCGGCCCGGCCAGGAATCGAGCGGCTGGCTGCCGCCCTGCACGGAGGTGCCCGATGATCATCCGCGTCTATCGCGTCACTGTGCGGCCGGGCGCCGAGGAGGCCTACGAACGCATCGTCGCCGAGGAGGCCGTCCCCCTGATGGAAAAGCACGACGGCCTGCTCAACCTCCAGATCGGCCGCCCCCGGCCCGAATCTCCCGGCGAGTACGTCATGGTCTCCACCTGGCTCGACCAGGAGAGCATGGAGCGCTTCACCGGGCCCCGATGGCACGAGCCCGTCGTTCTTCCGGGCGAGGAACCGCTCATCAAGTCCGCGTCCGTCAGCCACTACGAGAGCATCGAAGCGACTCCCTGAGCGTCAACCGATAACCCCGTTCGCGGCCAACTCGCCCAGCCGTTCTTCGCCGATTCCCAGCTTCGCAAGGATTTCGAACGTGTGCTCGCCCACGTCCGGCGCGTGGCCTCGCGCGCCAGCGTCCGACCCGTACAGCTTGAACGGTGTGTCCAGTGTCTCGAACTCCCCGAACTCAGGGTGCTCCAGCGACGTGATCCAACCCATCTCTCGCACCTGGGCGCTGTTCACCACCTCGCTGATCCTCGCCACCGGCGCCCAGATCAGCCCGAACTCGTCCATCTTCGCCATCCAGTACGGCCGTTCGTGCGTGATGATGATCTCGTCGATGGCCGCCGCCAGCGGCGCCGTGTCTGCCCGCAGCGCCGCCAGGTCCGTGTACTGCTCCGCCCAGTCCGCTCGCCCGACCATGTCGCAGAACCGTCCCCAGTAGAGCGGAAACGGCACCGGCATCACGAGCAGGATCCACTGCCCGTCCGCGCACAGGTACGAGTTCCAGATCGGGTTCGTCGGCGAGTGTCGCGACGTGCGTGGCGCGTCCTTGCGCGAGGCCAGCGCCGCCGCGTAGTCGCCCGCAATCGTCCACATCCCCGAAGCCTGGAGCGTCGTCTCAACGTGCTGCCCCTCGCCCGTCAGGTCGCGCATCCGCAGCGCCGCCAGTGTTGCCGCGAGGATGTTGAGCGAGGTGCTGTGGTCGCCCTGGCCGCCGCGGCAGAGCGGCGGGGGCGCGTCCGGCTCGGCGAGCAGCCCCATGATCCCCGAAGCAGCCCAGAACGCCGCGAAGTCGAACCCGGAGCGTCCCGCGTCCGGTCCGCGCGTCCCATAGCCGCTGAACGACACGTACACCGACTTCGGCGCCACCCGGCGGATCTCCTCCGCCGTCAGCCCGTACTTCACCCGCCGCTCCTGGACCAGGTTCGTCACGAAGATGTCGCACGTCGCCGCGATCTCTCGCACGAGCTCCGGTCCGCCCGGCCGGTCGAGCCCGACGGCAATCGACTGCTTCCCGCGGTTGTCCAGCTGGAACGCGTAGTTCGTCGGGAACTCGAAGTCGTACCCCATCGACTTCAGCGCGAAGTAACGGTAGACGTCGCCCGTCCCCGGCGGCTCCACCTTGATGACCTCGGCGCCGAGGTCGGCCATCAACGCCGTCGCCGCCGGCACAGCCAGCCAGTTCGCCACCTCGAGCACGCGGATCCCGTCAAGCGGTGCAGCCATCTCAATACCCCGGCCTTTGATGACCGCGCATTCTACGGTTCCGGCGCGTCCCGCGCTTCACGCTCCACGCCTTGCGCCTTGCGCCTCCCCTCGTGCCTAATCGCACCATGCTGCCCGATCCCCACGCCTTCGAATCCTGGCTGAACGGCAGCGTGCCTGGCTTCGAGCACGCGCGCGTCCAGTCCATCGCTTTAGTCGAGGGCGGCGCTTCGAACATCACCTGCCGGGTCGCGCTCGATGCCGGCGCCGTCGCCCTGCGCGTCCAGCGCGAGCGCGGCATCTTCGAGCCGTACGACGTCGTCCGCGAGGCGCGGGTCCTTCGCTGCCTCGCGGATTCGCACATCCCGGTTCCGCGCGTCCTCGGCGAAGAGTCGTTCGGCGAACCGCTCGGCGCCCCGTTCGTCGTCCTCGAATGGATCGACGCCCCACACATGGGCCAGGCGCCCGACGCCGACTTCGGCGCTTTCACGCGGATGGTCGCTCGGGTCCACGGGCTCGATTGGCGAGCGTTGGGCCTGGGATTCCTCGGCGTTCCGGCGAGTGCCCGCGTAGGCCTCCTAGGCGAGATCGAGGTCATCGCCCGCCGCGCCGTTTCCTTCGGTTGCGGCGAAGACGCCCTGCTCGCCCTTGCCCGCGACCGTCTGCGCGAAACAGCGCCGTCCGATGGCCGCCTCGCCCTTTGCCAGGGCGACATCAACGTCTTCAATTACCTCTTTCGCGGCGGCCAGGTCGTTGGGGTCGTCGACTGGGAGCAGGCGCGCATTAGCGACCCTCGCAGCGACGTTGGCCACCTCCTCGCTCTCACCCACCTCCGCGGCGCGCCCTGGGGCCCGGCCGGCACAATGCCCTTCGCCATGGCTTATGCGGCTGCTTCCGGCCGTCCGCTGAGCGGCATGGCCTGGTTCCGGGCGCGGTGGCTCTACGAGCTCGGCGTCATCTGGCACGGCTGGATGGGCTTCAACGGCTCCGAGCCCTGGTACTCGCGCCAGCATCTCGAGGATCTTCTCGCCACGGCCCTCGATGAGCTCGTCTGACGCGGACTGGCGCGCCCGCCTGGCCGCCTACGTCCACGATCAGCTTCCTTCGGCCTCGGCGGTTGAGATCGCGCGCGTCGCCGCCATGGCGGAGGGCGCAAGCAACGACACCGTGGGGATCGACCTGCGTGTCAGTTGCGACGGCCGCACCTTCGAGCTCCCGCTGGTGCTTCGGCCACAGCGGCCCGACGGCATCCTTGCCCCGTATGACGTTGGACGGCAGTTTCGCGTGATGCGCGCGCTCGGGCCCACGGGCGTCGTCGTCCCGGCCGTCGCCTGGCACGAACCGTCCGGGGACGTGATCGGGGCGCCGTTCTTCGTCATGGAACGCGTTCATGGTGAGACAGAACCGCTCGTGGTTGAACGCCCTTCGCCGCGCGTGACAGCCGCGGCCCGCGCCCTGGCCGGGATCCACGCGCTCGATTGGCGGGCCGCCGGGCTCGGATTCCTGCTTCCTCAGGGAGGGGCCGCCGCGGACGCTCAGTCGCCGGTTGCCCTCGAGCTCACGTCGTGGCGCGCCCGCGCCGAACGGCTCCGCATCGGCCGCGCGCCGCTGTTTGTGAATCTCGCTGCCTGGCTCGAAGCCAACCAGCCGTCCGACGCGCGGCTCGCGTTCCTGCACGGCGACCCCAACCCGTCGAACTTCCTCTTCCGCGGCGACGACGTCGTCGCCGTCCTCGACTGGGAGCTCGCCGCGCTGGGCGATCCACGCTCTGATCTCGGCTTTTACTCCGCGCTCCTCACGGTCTTCCACGGCGCCGCGCCGGCCGGCGGGCGCACGATCCTGTCCGAAGCCTACGAAGACGTCACGGGCCAGGCCCTCAGCGAGCTCGCCTACTTCGAAGCGCTCGGCCTCTACAAGATGGCGGTCGTGCTCGCCGGCTGGGCGCGCGCTGGAGGCGGGAGGAACAACGGCGCCAGCATGGACGCTATCGTGCGGCGGCTTTCGGCGTTGCTCGGCCCGCGGTGGGCAGCGTAAAGACGAACGCCGTCCCCTTCTGCGGCTCGCTCGTCGCCCAGATCTCCCCGCCGTGGGCCCGCACGATCTCCCGCGTGATCGCCAGCCCCAGGCCGTACCCGCGCTTGTTGCCGGCGCCGTTCGCCCGGTAGAACCGCTCGAACAGGTGCGGAATGTCATGCGGGTTAATGCCCGCGCCCGTGTCCGCCACCGTTACCTGCAGCACCCCCGGCTGGATGTCCCGCGAGGCCACACGCACAACGCCGCCGGGCGGCGTATGCCGGAAGGCGTTGTCGAGCAGGTTGGTGAGCACCTGCTCCAGCCGGTCAAAATCGCCGCGAATCCGAGGGCTCCCGTTCAGGGCAACGTCCAGGCTGACGCCCGTCTCCTCGCTGCGCAGCGCGAAGACTTCGCCGACGTGCCCGAATAGCTCGTTCAGGTTCACCTCGTCCTGGCGCATCGCCACCTGGCCGCTCTCGATCCGTGACAGGTCCAACAGCTCCTGCACGAGCCGGAGCACCCGGTTCGATTCGCCGCTGATGATCCGCGCCGATCGCTCGATCCCCGCCGCGTCGTCGATTGTCCCGTCGAGCATCGCCTCGCTGAAGCCGCGGATCGAGGTCAGCGGCGTCCGCAGCTCGTGCGAGATGTTCGCCAGGAAGTCGCGCAGCGTCTGCTGCGAGCGCTGCACCTCCTCGGTCATGACGTTGAAGTCCGAGGCGAGCTCGCGCACCTCCAGCGGCCCGGTCGCGGGCACGCGCTGGCGGTAATTCCCGCGGGCAACGCTCCGGGCAGCCCGCGCGATGTTATGCAGCGGCGCCGCCACGCTCCGGGAGAGCAGGAACCCGAGCACCAGCGCCGCCGCCACGCCGATCAGCCCCGAGAACAGCAGTCGCGGACCCAGGTCGTTTACTACCTCGGCCAACGACGCTGCCGGCCGCGCGACGACGATCGCCGAGGCCTGTGTGCCTGGAAACGCCTGCAGCACCGTCTGCGGCAGCGCGATGTTCACGCAGAGCTGCGTCGGCCGTCCTGGCAGGTCCAGCCGGCATCGCCGCGGAGTCCGATCCGCGGCCGCGTCCAGTGTGAGTCCGGGGCTGGCCAGGTTCTTCACCGTTCCCCCGTCCAGCGGCACGCTGGTCGCCGCCAGTCCCGGGATCACCTTCCCCTGTGCGTCGATCAGCGCAATGGACGTGTCCTCTGCCACGCGCCCCGCGTCCGGTGGCGGCGTCAGGAAGTTTCGCAGCGCGAACAGCAGGTCGTTGCTTTGCGGTACCGTCCCGGCGTTTGGGTCACGCGATTCGATCGAGCTCCGGATGTCCGCCGTCGCCTGGTAGTAGACAAGCCGGCCGAGGTCCTCGAGGTTTCCGTATGAGATCGAGTCGCGGTAGCTCCCGATTTGCAGGAAGAGGCTGAGCGCCGTCAGCCCCAGGGTCACCGAGATGATGACCAGGTACGTGAAGAAGAGCCGCACCTGCAGGCTGCCCATGGCAGCGATCCCTCCCGCGGGCCCTAGGCTGGCGTCTCGACCAGTTTGTACCCGATGCCGCGGATGGTCTCGATCTGCACGCCCGCTCCGTTGATCTTCGACCGCAAGTGCTGCACGTGAACGTCGACGGTTCGCGTTTCCCCGGCGAACTCGTAGCCCCAGACCGATTCCAGCAACTGGTCTCGGGTGAGCGCAATCCCGGGGTTCTCCACGAAGGCGACCAGCAGGTCGAACTCCTTGGTGCGAAGGCGAAGGTCTTCCTCATCGACTTTCGCCTCGCGTCGAGCCTTGTCGACCGAAAGGTTCGAGACCGTGATCGCGTTTTGCGGCTTCCGCCCGCCCTCGAAGCGGCGCAGGATCGCTTTCACCCGCGCCACCATCTCGCGCGGGTTGAACGGCTTCGTCATGTAGTCGTCCGCTCCCAGCTCGAGGCCCACGATCTTGTCCACGTCGTCGCTTCGCGCCGTGAGCATCAGGATCGGCACGTCGTGCTCCCGCCGGATCTCACGGCAGACCTCGAACCCGTCCATGCCCGGCATCATCACGTCCAGGATCACCATCGCCGGCGGCGTCTGCTGCAAGCGCGTGAGCGCCTCGCGCCCCGTTGCCGCCTCGTCGACGTTGAAGCCTTCCTTCTGCAGGTAAAGCGTGGCCAGGTCGCGGATGTTCTGTTCGTCGTCAACGACGAGGATCCTCTGTGCCATCGTCTTCATGTTCCCGTCGCGCTGCCGCCTGGCGCCTGTTCAGTATGCGCCGAGGGCTCCGGGCCTGCCACCCGGCAAGATGCCGGATACGGGGGAATTGGCAAGCCGGGAGCCCTCGACCACCAGGGGTGAAGTGGCGAGCGGGGCCGTCGTCCGTTCGCCGCTCGTAATCCTGCGCCCCCCATGTAACGCGCCAATACGTGTGTCGCAAACAGTTTGTAAAACATGCACGGCCGTTTGGCCCTCCGTTAATCGCCGGTTAAACAGTGCGGGATAGCTTGACGCTGGAAATCATGGTGAAAATACCGAGGAGCACGACCTTCAACATGCAGATGTCTAGAACCCGCAGAGCCGCGGCCGCTGTCGCCCTGTCCGCGCTGGCGCTGGGAACTGTCCTGGCAGCCGCTGCCTGTGGCGGCGGCGACAGCAACTCGACCGCGGCCACCGCCAGCCCGGTCCAGGGCTCCGTCA
>JAKALX010000195.1 GCA_021823905.1 Chloroflexota bacterium
GAACTTCCTCGACATCGGCACCGTGAACGACCCGCAGCGTGTCGTCAGCGCCCTCAAGGTCATCATCGGCGACCCGTCGGTCAAGGCGATCCTCGTGAACATCTTTGGCGGCATGGCGCGCGTCGATATCATCGCCCAGGGCGTGATCGAGGCGCACCGCCAGATCGACATCAAGGTCCCCGTCGTAATGCGCCTGGTCGGCACGAACCTGGCCGAGGGCGAGAAACTCGTCCAGGAATCCGGCCTCCCCCTGATTCGCGCGACGAGTCTCGGCGAAGCAGCCGCGAAGGCCGTCGAAGCAGCCGGCAAAGCCGCATAGCCGACACGCAATCCAGACACGAAGAGGCCCGGCTGATCCCGGGCCTCTTCTCGTTCCAGCGTTGAGAGGCTACCCGCCGCGCAGCGTCGCGCCGATCTCCTTCTCGAGCCGTTTGAGGAGACCGGTCTGCACGCGCGCCACATCTTCGTCCGTGAGCGTTCGGTCGTCCGACTGGTAGCGAAGGCTGAGGGCGAGCGACTTCTTCCCGGCCGCGACGCCGGGCCCGCGGTACTCGTCGAAGACGTCGGCGGCGATCCGGACGAGACTCGACCGGTGTGAGCGTACGATTTCCATGAGCCGGCCAGCGGGAAGCGATTCGTCGACCACCAGCGCGAGGTCCTGGCGGACTTCCGGGAAGCGCGAAGGCGGCGTGTAGGCCGGTCGCTCCGGGAGCACGCGCGCGAGATCCTCGATCCACAGTTCGAGCAGGAAGACCGGCTCATCGACGTCGAACTGAGCCGCAACGTCCGGGTGCACCTGACCGAGAATCCCGACCCGTTCCTTGCCGGCCTTGATCGCGGCCGTGTGACCATCGAGGAGGCCGAACTCGCGGGCAGCTTCGAACGTGGCGCTCACACCGAGGGTGCGCAGGAGCGCCTCCGCATCGCCCTTCAGATCGAAGAAGTCGAGGCGCTCGTCGCTCCCCCGGCCCCAGCGCGTCTCGCGCGGACCACCTAGGAGCGCGCACAGCACCGGCCGCTCGTGCGGCAGGTCAGCCTCGACGGGCAGATATTCAAATGCGACTTCGAACAGCCGCAGAGGCCCGTCCTCGTGGCGCCGGTTGAGCGCGTATGTGTCGAGCAGCATCGGTCGCAGGGACGTGCGCAGGTAGGTGTGCTGCGCCGCCACCGGGTTCAAGACCCCGAGCGGCTCGCGCCGGACATGGTCGCTCTCCGGGACAACTCGCCGCAGGCGAGGCAGGTCGGTCAGCGTGTAGGTGAGGATCTCCTGGAAGCCAAGCGACGCGGCGGTGTCGCGCACCCGCTCGCGAAGGTCGACGACCGGGCGCGGCTCCACGGGCGGGAGCGCGCCGCGGAGCATCGTGGGCGGGAGCCGGTCGTAGCCGTAGATCCGGGCAATGTCCTCGATCACGTCGTCGGGGATGACCACGTCGGGGCGCCACTCCGGCGGCTGGACGCGGTACGACGCGGGCGGTGTCGGTTCGCAGGCAAACCCAAGCGCCACGAGGATCCGCTGAACGTCCCCAGCCGGCACCGCGATGCCCAGCACCTGCTCGATGCGAGCGGCCGTGACCAGGATCTCCCGCGGCGGCTGCTTGCCGGGATACACGTCGACGATGCCCCTGGCCACCGTCCCGCCGGTGAGCTGCTCGAAGAGGTGGAGCGCTCGCCGCTGCGCGTCCTCCGCCATGCCCGGGCCGATGCCCTTCTCAAAGCGCAGGGACGCCTCGGTCCGCAGCTTGAGGATGCCCGAGGTACGCCGGATGGAGCCCGGCTTCCAGTTCGCAACTTCGAAGAGGATATTCCGAGTTTCGGGCCGCACCTCGCTGTTGCCCCCGCCCATGATTCCGGCGATGCTCACCGGCCCGGCGCCGTCGCAGACGAGCATCATTTCGCCGTCGAGCTCGCGCTCCACGCCGTCCAGCGTTACCAGCCGCTCGCCCTCCTTCGCCCGCCGCGCCACGATCCGCCTGTCATGAACGAGGTCGTAGTCGAAGGCGTGGGTCGGATGGCCGGTTTCGAGCATCACGTAGTTCGTGATGTCGACGACGTTGTTGATTGGCCGCATGCCGTGGGCGAGGAGCCGCTCCTGCATCCAGGCGGGCGAAGGACCGATCGTCACGCCCTGGATCACCGAGGCCATGAATCGCGGGCAGAGATCCGGATCCTCGATGGTGATCGAAACCAGCCCCGAGGCCTCGGCCGAACTCTCGCGATAGGAGCGATCGGGCTCGTGTAATGGTTTGCCGGTGACGGCCGCGACCTCGCGCGCGAGCCCGAACACCCCGAGCAAATCAGCCCGGTTCGCCCAAGTCGAGATGTCGAAGACAACGTCCCCGAGCTCTTCGACCAGCGGCCGGCCGACCGTCGCCGTGTCCGGCAGGACGAGGATGCCCTCATGGCTGTCGCTCAGCCCGAGCTCCTTCTCGCTCAGGACCATGCCGGCCGAGTCAACGCCACGGATTGGCCGCAATTTCAACTTCGCCCGCTCGCCGGTATGCCCGTCGATCAGCTCGGCGCCCTCCGTCGCGAACGCGACCTTCTGGCCGGCCGCGAGGTTGGGGGCGCCGCAGACGACCTGCTGCGGGCCGTTGCCAGTCTCGACGGTGGCGAGCCGCAGGCGATCGGCGTTCGGGTGTGGATCCACCGCGATGACCTGGGCGACGCGAATCCGCTCCGGATCCCACTGCGCGCCAATCGTCTCCCACGACTCGACCTCGGCCGTCGCGTCGATCAGCCGGCGCGCCAGCTCGGGCACGGGCAGGTCAACGTCGACGAAATCGCGGAGCCAGGCGAGCGAGAGCTTCATGACAACTCCTGGCCGGGATCGTCCGAACCCCGCCGTGACAACGGTTGCGACGACCGGTCAGAGATCGTCCGGGATTCAGCGCGCGAGCTAGTACGTGAGAGCGCCGCTCCAGATGGTTCCGTTGTTCACGAGGACGAGCAGCGTGATGAGCACCGCGGCTTCGGCCAGCAAGAGCAGCGAACCGGTGGCGAACCAGACGGCCTGCCGCGTTCCGCGGTTCGCCAGCGCCGGAATCATGAAGATGACGCTCGACGAGGCGAAGATGAGCAAGCAGATGATGCCGAAGCTGTTCGTGCTGATGAGGAAGGGCAGGATCGAAAGCATCTGGACTCCGTCGGGCGGGTGACATCGGGCGCGCTCGGCGGCCCCCCCAAGGCGGATCATACGCACAGGGCGGCGTAAGGCGCATCAGCCGGCGGGAGCGCCGCGCGCGAGCGGGGAAAGCTGGCGGAGAGGGCGAGATTCGAACTCGCGGAGACTCGCGCCTCGGCCATTTTCAAGACGGCTCCCTTCAGCCACTACAGTTCGATGCCCGATGCTCCTTGAGCACCCCTTCACCCCTTCACGATCCAGTCATGACGCGTTCATGAAGTGGTCACCGTCAGGATGGACGCCACGCGAATCACGTTGACCGACAACGCTATCAGGGAGGGGCGGCCGCTAATCCCGCTGTCCCTCGCGCACGAGTCATGTCTCGTTTTAGGGTCGTCGCGCGCGTGGTCGTGTGCTAAATGTGCAAACGCCCCATACGGCGAAGCCCCGCCAAGGCGCCATGGTGAGCGCTCCGGTAGACATTCGAGACGGTACATCCAGTTAGTTACCCACCGGCCTGTCGCCCGACCCCCGTCGGATGAAACTGGGTAGGCTCTTTGGCGCGATGCCGGCATCCTGCGGGCCCCCGGCCCGGCTGAGTTTCTTGCTAGAGCTAGGGATCCTTCACTGTTCAGCGAGTCTGGGGCATGATTCTCAGGCTTAAGACGAGCCCAGGACGGAGGCGCCAAAGTGGCGGCTCGAGAACGACGCGAGGATGTCCTCAAACGCTTAGAGCGTGACCAGGTTCGACTAGCTGCGTTCATGAAGGAATGGAACGCGCTCGACGCTCTTGTCTACGCTTCGTTCTCTGCGGATGAACTAACCGAAGACGACTACCAAAGCTTCCAGACCCTCCGCGACCAGCTCAACAGGGCGCTCCCGTTCGTTACGACTCGACTCGGGCCGACGGCCTTCGTGCTCGAATCGTATGGCCGACAGACTCACCACGGCGTCTTCGGGTTCTTACTTCGAGATGTAGCTCAGCTTCATGTCTTCTTTGAACCTGTCTTTGGACAGATGCAGAAGGACATGTTCTTCCGGACTCGTGCGATGGCGTCGGCAAAACTACAGCAGGCGTTGGGAACAATCGAGGCTGAAGCGGAACGTATTGCCGAGGGACCAGACATTATCGAGCCACTCCGCGATGTCGCGGCCCGGCTCGGTGCTTCGAGATGCCTCGAACGCCTCGATGCGGCCGAGGGACAATTTCTTGATGGCAATCCTACGGAGGCAATTCACGATGTTCGGTTGGCGCTCGAATCGTGCGCCAAGGTGTTGGCAAACAGGCTGACCGACAAGTCCTCTCCGAACCGAGCTTTCAAGGACGCGGTCGACATCCTGGTGTCCCGTGAGGTCATTGACGCCAGCACTGGGGTCACGCTGAAGACGAACAAGATTGGGGCTTGGGGGTGGTTGTCGGAGCACGGGTCCCACGATGACGACGAATCGGCGAGCGGCGAGGCTATTTACCGGACGAGTCGCGAGGCGCGCTACGCCCTCGATTGGGCCCGGGCGTCAATCGAACTCCTTCTCACGGGCGTTGAGGCGCAAGTCGCCGATGACTGACGGAGCCTCGCGCGCGCCTTCTATCGCCTCCCAACCCTTCTAACCACACAAGTCCCTAACACCCTCCATAGCGCACAGCCGCCGCGGTTCCGAAGCTGGCACACCAGAGGCGAAACAAGGCAGGAGAAGCCCGGACTCAGATTCAAAAGATGGCGGAGAGGGCGAGATTCGAACTCGCGGAGACTCGCGCCTCGGCCGTTTTCAAGACGGCTCCCTTCAGCCACTCGGGCACCTCTCCGTAGATTCAAACTGTACCGTTCCTGGCCGCTGCGCGCATGGTTTGACAGCCACGCTTCCAGACGCGAACCCAGGCACTCAGTGGACGCGGACGCCTCTAGGACTGCCTGGCAGCGAGATTGGCGATCCTCCCGCTGCGCCACCACTCCTCGACCTCCGCGATGACGTCCCCCAGAGTCGGCCACGCGTCCTCGCCGACGTGTTCGACTCTCTCCGCGCCGTCGTCCAGCATCACGTGGCGGTGATGGCCATCCGCATGTCCCGCCCATTCATGCGCGTTGTCGTAGCGGACGAGTCTAAGGGGACCGTGCCCTGTTCTCAGGATCGCCTGGTAGGAGTACCTGCGCGTGCGCACTTCCCGGCGGCCATTCCGCCGTCGGACATCCTGAGTCTTGTCTACGAAGATCTCAATTCCGTCCGCGCAGAGGAGAACCCCATCCCAGATGACGAGCAGATCCGAGATTTCGGGATTCAGCCGGTCCTCAACGATGAAGTGAGTGAAACCTTCGAGGTTGCCGTAATGGGCCGCCTGGTACTGGTCCCAACTGAGCCAATCGTGCCTACCTGCCACCCGAGAGGCTCTTCAGCGCATCAAGAGCGATGAGCCACCGGGACACCGCGAAGGTTTCTTCCTGATACCCGCAACGTAGCCGCTCGGCAAGCTCGCTGGAATCGAAACCGAAGTGCTTTTCGTACTGCCGCACCTCGTCCTCCAAGCGCGCCCGCATCTTGAACGCATTCTCTTTGGACTCCGCCGCCGATGGCCACTCGTGTCGCGTCTTCACCGCCATACCCTCACTCTACACGCTGCCATTGGGATCAGAAAGATCGCACAGGTCCTCATTCGAAGAGTCGGCAGCATCCGCGTCGAATCGCAACCCCCGACCGAACCCATCGCAGCCTCCGTGCCCTATACTCCAGGCCACATGGCTTCCGAGCGGGTTATCACGGGGACGGCCACCATCGCGTTTGCGGTCCTGGCCGTTGTGCTCTGGCAGGACTACCTCTCCCACTCGAACGAAGTCTACAGCGAGCGCGACGCGGTCCAGGCGCAGCTCACGGAGATCGACAAGGAAATCGCCGCGGCGCGAGACACCGATCAACTCGCTCAACTGAGCGGCGATCGATCGGCGGCCGAGGTCCTCTACCAGGAAGCCGAGCGCCGGATCAACGACATGGACGGCTGGAATTCGCTGGAGTGGAAGATCAAGAACTCGCTCCGCCTTGCGACTCCCGCCCTGGCGGTTCTCTTCGCGGCATTCACGTTGCTCTCGATCCTCAACCCCTTGAAACAGGATCGGTGAGGGGTCGCGTTCACGCCGCCCACTCGGGCCGCCAGCTCACCGACCGGGGACCGGCGTCCCGGCGGCCTTCTGCAACTGATCGAGGATCTGCTTCAACCGCTCGATCTGCACACCGTAGCCCGCGAAATCGCCCGCGCGCAGGGCATCTTGCGCCCGGTTGTAGGCATCCTGCGCCTGCGCCGCCAGTGAGGCGACGTCGCCTGCCACCGCGGTCGAAGTGAGACCGGCGGGCGTCGGCGTGGCCGTGCGGGCAGGGCTGACCGTTCCCGATCCGGCCGCGGTTGGCGCCGCCGTCGGTGTCGCGGTAGCCGGAGGCGCATTCGACGCCCCGGCCGTGTCGAGCCCCGATGGTTGCGCGCGCCCAAACAGGACGTCGATCGCCCGCGCCAACGTTGGCTCCATCGCCACGCTGTCGCCGTTAACCACCACCACGCGCTTCAACTGGGGAATCGCGTTACCGCCGGTAGTCGCGGCGAGGTAGAGGGGCTCGAAGAACACGTTCGCGCCCCCGATCGGGATCATGAGGAGGTCACCGCGAATGACCTGCGAACCCGACTGGTTCCAGAGCGTGAGCTGCTGCGACACGCGCCCATCCGAGTCGATCCGCCGTTCGACCTGGGTCGGGCCGGGAACGCTCTCGCTCGTCGGGAAGCGGAACTCGACGAGCTTGCCGTAG
>JAKALX010000196.1 GCA_021823905.1 Chloroflexota bacterium
GAAGGGGGACGGTCGCTGGGGTCGCTCGAATGGAGTGATGGCGCTGAGGGCGTGGTCAACCTCACCGGTTCGCTGGACGTTTCCGGGCTCGCCCTTGGCCCGCACCAACTGGCCGTCCGTGTTTGGTTCTTCGATGGGACGATGCTGCAATCGGAAAACGCCAGCTTCGTTCAAAGGAGCCCCAACCCGACAAGCGCGGCGACCGCGTCCGCCTCGAAACCCGCGGGTTCGGGCCAGTGGGTGCTGAAGACGGTGAAGCCGGGCGAGGCAAAATCCACCCTGAACGAAAAAGTGGAAGGAGTGCCGTGCAACGTCGTCACCACCTTCGCGTCCGCAGAATCCAACGCCACGATCACCTCGACGGGCGGGTGCCAGCACCCTCAAACCAAGCCCATCGCCACCACGAGCCAGCATTCCTGGGGCCGCCCCCCGGATCGGATCACCCCGGGCCAGGAGGTGACACTCAGCGGGAGCGCTTCCCAGTCTGGCGTGTGTGGGATAAACGGTGCGACCGGGAAGGATTGCCCTGCGACGACCCGCCCATGGGTCGGACAGGGCGACCGCCTGCCGAGCGCGACCGGGACCATCAGTTGGTCGCAGATCCTCGGAGTGAGCGGGTCCGAATTCGCTGATTCGGCAACGAAACCTTCGGCCACCTGGAAGTTCAAGGCGCCGACAGGTAGCGCGGGCCGGCCGACCCTGTTCATCAAATTCGTGTCGCAGGGCCGGTGGGGCACCGTTGAGACACACTTCTGGTACGAGTGGGAGGCGCGATAGCGCGGGCGGGGGTGAAGATTGGCGAAGGGCCTGCAGCTCCGCCTGGGGGCAGTCGATGTCGCTGCTCTTCGCCAACGTCGCTATCACGCTGCCGTCACCGGCGCCGATGCGGATGCCGTCGCGACCCGTGCCACCCCTGAGCCGGGCGCGCGGATGAGCACGATCGCGGCCACCACAACGACGATGTACGCGCCAAGGTCGGCGAGGTGCAGGATCGGCGATCGTGAATCGTGAATTCGTCTCCCGCACTACTATCCCGGCTGGTCCCGACTACTGCGAAGCCCACGGTGGGCCACCCAGTACCGGAGTAGTCCGCTCGCTGAATCTCGAGTAGTGCAAAACACTACTTGGAGTAGTCGATCTTGTATCGTGTTTCGCGAGGCCCGTTGTAACTCCCCGCGGCTACCCCACGCTGGTGTTCGCCTCGCCGGGATGAGAAGCCAGTTAGCCCTTCGTCGCTGCCAGCTTCGCCCGGAACTCCTCGTGTGCTGGCACCGGTTCCCCGACGACGTAGAGGAAGTAGTACGCGCCAAACGCCCCGAAGTGCTTGAAGCGCTTGCGCAGGTCCGCCGAGAGCTCGTCGAAGTTCCCGCAAGAGCGCAGGTAGCGGCCAAAGCCCGAAAACTCGCGGTCGGTGTCGAGCATCGCGCCAGCGTTGTGGATCGTGGCCTCGATCTTCCGCCGGTTGCGAATGATGCGCGTGTCCGTGGTGAGCCGATCGACGTCGTCGGGAGAGAGCCCGGCGACGTACGCGGGGTCGAAGCCGTGAAATGCCTCCCGGAATCCGGGCCACTTGGCCTCCACAACCCGCCAGCTCATGCCGCTTTCGAAGACGGCCTTGGTGATGACCTCGAGGTAGTCGGCGAGTTTTTCGGGTTTGATGATCGTTGGTGGTTCCATGGTGTCCTCCAGGCTATCCCCTTGCAGCTTAGCCTGAGGCTCATTGCCGTGGCATCCCTGCGTCTTCCTGGAATCCGCCCTCGTGCCAGGTGTCGCGCGGAGGTCACGCCCATATCGGCGCACTGCGGATTTGCCCGCGCGTGCGCGCTGGTACACTCCTGAAATGTCATCGCACCGTCGGACCGTGGTCTTTCTCGATGACGGTGGAGTGATGAACGACAACTCGCTGCGCGCACCGCAGTGGCGCCGGTTGCTCGGCGAGTTCATGCCCCAGCACCTTGGCGGAACACCCGAGCAGTGGGCCGAGGCCAACCGAATCCAGTTTCCGAAAGTGTGGGCTGCGATTGTCCCTCGAATGGCTGAGTTCCAGTATCATGCCGACTTCCAGCGCCAGTACGATCTCCTGTGGCTCAGCTCCATGTGCGGCCACCTCGGCATTCCCACGCCCCAAGAGCCTCGCGTGCTCGAGCTGGCGCACGATGTCACCGTCTACATCACCACTCGGCTGCGCACCGAGTACCCGGGTGCCGTGGACTCGATTCGCCACCTGCATCAGGCCGGCTTCGAATTGCACACTGCCTCGGGCACCCGATCGTGGGAACTGGAGAACTACCTGCGGAGCATGGGCGTGCGGCAGTGCTTCGGCTCGCTCTTTGGACCGGACCTGGTGGACATCATGAAGGACAGTCCGGAGTACTACCGGCGGGTCTTCGAACAGGCACGGGTCGAACCTTCATCTGCGGTGGTTATTGATGACGATCCGCTCCCGTGCGCGTGGGCGGAAGCGGCGGGAGCAACCGCGATCCGAGTCGATCGCGCGGCGCCGGAGAACGGAGCAGGAGTTGTGTCTGACCTCGCGATAGCCACGCAGTGGGTGTTGGAGCGCCGCCCCTAATCCAGCGGCGGCGCCGCCTCGAGCGCCTCGGCATGCTCCTGAAGCTCCGGAGCCGCTGCTGCCGCGGCGCTTTCGAGCACGGCCTCGAACGAGGCGATGGCCACTTCAATCTGGCCGTCATCAGGCACTTTCGTCGTCAGCGCCTGGAGCGCGATGTTCGGCACGAACATGAGGTGCACGAAAAAGTTGCCGCCGAAGCGGGCCCCGAGCCGCAGGATCTCGTAGCTCACGCCCGCAACCAGGGGGATGAACACGATCCGTGAGAGGGTGCGTACGAGGATGCCGCGGTCGACCGCGAGGTCAAAGGCGAAGAACGTGAGCATCGCGACGATCACGACAACGAGCAGGAAGCTCGTTCCGCAGCGCTGGTGCTCCTTCGGAAACGGGCGAACGCCGGCAACGGTGATCGGCGCCTGCGCTTCGTACGCGTGGATCGTCATGTGCTCCGCGCCGTGGTACTGGAAGACACGGCGAATGTCGGGGATAAGGCCGATGACCGCGATGTAGCCGACGAACAGGCCAAGGCGGACCACACCCTCGGTTGCGACGATGACGAAGCGGTTCGCGTCCACGAGCTCGAGCAGGTTCGCGAGGAGGATCGGGGCGGCAAAGAAGATGCCAACCACGACGAGCATGGCCACCGCCATCGTTCCCCAGAAGACCTTTTCCGGGAACTCGGCGTCTTCGCCGCTCGCCCCGTCGTCGAAGGCGATCTTCGAGGAGTAGTTGAGGGCGCGCATGCCGAGGGCCATGGTTTCCCAGAGGACGACGGCGCCGCGGATCAGCGGCAGCCGCCGTGCGCGGCCCGTGTAAAGGCCGGCGAGCTGTTCGGTATGGCGGACGATGTGCCCGCGCGGGTGGCGAACGGCGACCGCCATGTGCTCCGGGCCGCGGATCATGACGCCTTCGAGGACGGCCTGGCCGCCGTAGTAGACGTTCGCTGGCTCGGTTGTTCGCTTCATACGCCCTCGGGAAAAGAGAAGGGCGCCGGTCGGGCGCCCTCTGAGTATGTCATGTAGTGGACCGCGAAATCGTCACTTCGCCTGCTGTTTTGCGTAACGGCGGTTGAACCGCTCGACGCGGCCCGCGGTGTCGATGATGCGCTGCTCGCCCGTGAAGAACGGATGGCAGACGTTGCAGACATCGAGGTGCATCGCCGCCCTGGTTGATCGTGTCTTGATCTCATTGCCGCAGGTGCAATGGATGGTGGCTTCGGCGTACTTCGGGTGGATATTCGCTTTCACCCTGGTCTCCTTCTCTGGCTAGACGGCGATGGCGGCCGGGTAGACGCTGATCTTCTTCCGGCGCCCCTTGGCGAACGGCTCGAACTTCACGTGGCCGTCAATAAGGGAAAAGATGGTGTAGTCGCGGCCAAGGCCGACATTGGAGCCGGGGTGGAAGCGCGTCCCGCGCTGACGAAGGATGATCGAGCCGGGCTTCACGACCTCGCCGTCGTAGTGCTTGACGCCGAGCCGCTGGCTCTGGCTGTCGCGGCCGTTCTTGGAGCTGCTGACGCCCTTCTTGTGTGCCATTTCGCCTAACCCTTCGAGATCGATTCGACGACCAGGCGCGTCACCGGCTGGCGATGCCCGAAGGTGCGCCGGTAGCGGACCTTGTTCTTGTACTTCATGAAACGGATCTTCGGAGCCTTGCCGTGCTGCTCGATCCGCGCCGTGAGGCTTGCGCCAGGCACGAGCGGAGCGCCCACGGTCACGTCCCTTCCATCGAGGAGCATGAGGACGTCGAGCTGAACCCGGTCGCCGGGCTCGCCGGTCACGCGGCTCATCTCGAATTCCTGCCCCTCAACGAGGCGCATCTGTCGCCCGTCGGCGCGTACGATCGCTTCCATGACTATCTCCAGTGCTTCCGTGGAACATTCCCAGTCTAGGGATGCGCCTCGGGTTAGGTCAACGAAACAGCCCGCCTGACTATCTGGCATGCGGGCTGCACGATTCTCGGGGGGTTAGCTCGATCCGCCATCGAGACGCGACTGGTTGCCGCCTTCCCAGGCGAGGCCGCCGGGCGCGGGCTTGGGTTCGAACGCCGGACGGCGCGGCTCTTCCGGCAGGCTGGGTGGCGCCGGCGTCTCGTCGCGCTTCGCCTCGCCCTCCGGCGGCCATGGCTCCGCTGGGTCGCTGTTGAGGAGCTTCGCCAGCTGATCGCCCTCCAGCGTTTCGACGTCGAGGAGGACGGTGGCGAGCTTGTCGAGGAGGTCGCGGTGCTCGCGAAGGACGTTGCGCGCGCGCTCCTGGGCATCCTCGATGAGACGGCGGACTTCGTCGTCGATCTCCTCGGCGATCTTCTCGCTGTAGTTGCGGGTCTCGGCGATCTCGCGCCCGAGGAAGATCATCTCCTCGGTTTTGCCGAAGGTCCGTGGGCCGAGACGCTCGCTCATGCCCCAGCGCGTGACCATCGCCCGGGCGATGCGCGTGACCTGCTCAATGTCGTTCGATGGGCCGGTTGACGCCTCGCCGAAGATGAGTTCCTCGGCGGCATGGCCACCGAGCGCTGTGCAGAGCTGGTCGCGGAACATGCTGCCGGTGCGGTAGTGCGTCTCCTCGTCAGGGAGGAACCGGGTGTAGCCGCCGGCCATGCCGCGCGAGACGATCGTCACCTTGTGCGGCGGGTCGTGGTGCTCCATGAAGTGGGCCACAACGGTGTGCCCGCCTTCGTGGTAGGCCGTGACCTTCTTCTCGTGCGGGCTCATCACGCGGCTCTTGCGCTCGGGGCCGGCGATAACGCGATCCACGGCCTCCTCGAACTCGGCCATCGTGATGATTTTCTTGTTGCGGCGCGCGGCCAGGATGGCGGCCTCGTTCACCAGGTTCGCCAGGTCGGCGCCGCTGAAGCCCGGGGTCGACTTCGCGAGCGTCATGACCGTCACGTCGTCGGCGATCGGCTTGCCCTTGGTGTGCACCATCAGGATCGCTTCGCGGCCTTTCACGTCGGGAGAGTCGAGGATGACCTTGCGGTCGAAGCGGCCCGGACGAAGCAGCGCGGGGTCGAGGATGTCCGGCCGGTTCGTGGCGGCAATGACGATGACGTTCGTGCCGGTGTCGAAACCGTCCATTTCGACCAGGATCTGGTTCAGCGTCTGCTCGCGCTCGTCGTGAGAGCCGCCGAGGCCGGCGCCGCGCTGGCGGCCGACCGCGTCGATCTCGTCGACGAAGACGATGCAGGGAGCGTTTTTCTTCGCCTGGTCGAAGAGGTCGCGGACGCGGCTTGCGCCGACACCGACGAACATCTCGACGAATTCGGAGCCGGAAATGCTGAAGAAGGGGACCCCGGCCTCGCCGGCGACAGCACGCGAGAGAAGCGTCTTACCCGTGCCGGGAGGGCCGACCAGCAGGACGCCCTTGGGAATCCGCGCGCCCAGCGCCGCGAACTTCTCCGGATACTTCAGGAACTCGACGACTTCCGCCAGCTCTTCCTTGGCCTCGTCGACGCCGGCAACGTCGACGAACGTGACGGTTACCTTGCTGCCTGTGAAGAGGCGCGCGCGGCTCTTGCCGAAGCTCATTGCCTGCGAGTTCGATCCCTGCGCCTGCCGCATGATCAACAGCAGGAAGAGCCCGAACAGCAAGAACGGGAGGATGTTGAGCAGCAGGCCAAGCCACGGACCGAAGCCGGAGCTGTCCTTGTATTCCAGGTCAACCGCGGGGGTGCCCGCCGGGGCGCTGTTGCGTGAGAGGGCGACGCCCTGGTCGGCGAGGAGCTTTTCCAGGTCGGAGTTGCTGCCGATCTTGGAGGAAAGGACGACGTCCTTCCCCTTGTCCTGGCGATTCAGGGTGACGGTGAGATCCTTCCCGTCGATAACGATCTTCTTGATCTCGTTGTTCTTCGCCTTCTGAACGACATCGCCGAGCGCGATGGATTCGTGGCTCGAGCCACTGTTGAAGAACGCGAACACGATCGCAATCACTGCGACGAGGATCAGCAGGTAGATGAAACTGTTGCGAAGCCAGCGCGAATACAATAGAGGCACTCCATTGCAGCCGCGGGGCGGCCACACGTGTGAATCGAGTATAGCAGAGTCGAAAAGGCGCCCCACCGCTGGGGTAAGCGCTCCTTCACGGCTTGGGAACCCCTGACGGTAAGCGCGCCAACAGTCCCCTCCGCCGCGCAGGAGATGGGAATGCTCCGCCGGGGAACGGCTGCTAGACTCTCTCGGGCGCCGAACGTCCGGCGTTCAGTTTCTCGAATCCAAGGACACCATCATGAAGCTCGCCTTCGTCGGGGGTACGGGCCCCGAAGGTCTCGGACTTGCCATACGGCTCGCGCGTGCAGG
>JAKALX010000197.1 GCA_021823905.1 Chloroflexota bacterium
ATAGATAACACCACCGCCGAGCGCATCGCCGAGTGGTTCGCCGGCGAGTTGCTCCGCGGCTTCCCCGACGAATCCGTAAAGACGCTGCGGAAACTGACCGTTGGAATCGAGGAGATGCCCGGTCAGGCCGGCTGGTATACTGTCGATACAGGAAGCGAGGGCTGAGAGCCCGGGGATGCAGGGAGGACGGTTGATGCAATTGGATTGGGACAAGGCCATCAACGACATCCTCGCCGAGAAGATGTCGTGCCAGGCCTGCGGCGCCCTTGGCGACGAGATGATCGTCGGCTATACGCGCCACACCGAGGCCGCCGAGTTCGCCGCCCGCTGCCGCGACTGCGTCGACAAGAGCGACTGCGACGCGCGCAAGCTCGTGGTCGTCTGCGAGCCCTGCGCCCGCAAGTTCCGCGTCAACGGCCAGCCCATGGACGAGACGGGCATGATGTCCGTCCTCCTCGACGAATGCCGCCAGAACCTCGAAGAGTCGATCGACTACCTGACCGGCTACTGGAAGGAAGAGTCCGAAGTCGAATACGACGAGATGGACAAGCGGCTCGACGAGATCGATCCAGAGCTCTTCAAAGAGGAAGACTCCTGGCGCATGCGCCTCGAGGAAGAGTACCTCCAGCTCCATCGCTGGTTCCGCGAGCATGCCAGGCCGATCCCCGACCCCGGCTGGCGCAGCCAGTACGTCGAAGACGTCATCAGCCTCGGCTACGGCACCCTCCTCGGCGACTGACCCCAACCCCCGGTAGCCGCGGGCCACCGTGCCCGCATCGCCTGCCACCCAGTCCGCGGCATCGCGGCCCGCCGTGGATCGCCAGCGACCCGCGCGCCACGCACCCGTCATTACGGCGACCGCCAGGGAGCCGGCTGGTGTCGCCCAGCGGAACCATCCCGACGGCGCGCTCAGTGGGAGCTCTCCACCGCCCTCCGTGGATCGCCCACAGCACCTCAGACACCCGAATCGCCAATCGCCAATCGTCAATCGCGGTAACTATCCCCTGACAGCACGTAGGAGGTATGATGGACGGGCAATGCGAATGCTGCAAGTGGAAGGCAAGTCGGGGGCAGATCAGAGCAGCTAACGCTCTGGCGCGCCCGACGGGTTTCCTTGAACCCACCATGCGAGCCACCCACCATGATTCACCTCCGCGCGAGCATGGTACGCTAGGCGCATGGGTGGCACACTGAGAGGCAAAGACAAGCCCCGGCCGTCTTTCGAGACCGGGGCCTTGCGCGATCCTGAGATCGCCGAGTGCCAGGACGACGCCTATAACGAGTCGGCCTTGCGCTCGCTAATCAGACGAGCAACAAAAGCCTCGGGTACCACCGGACGAACCCCGGTGCGCAGAGCCTAACCGCCATAACGGAAACCTCCTTTCTGAGGCGGTCGCGTTGCCCTCGTAAAGCAACAGGCGCGACCGCCTCGTTCTTTGTCCCTAGACGGTCGCCTGTTCGACCGGGATAGGCCTTCCGTTGGCTTCGTGATCGTTGTCTGAGTTGTATCCGTCGAGCAGGTCGATCACTTCGAATACGAACTTGCGATCTTCCTTCGGCATCGAGAGGAAATTGACCGAGGCGATTAGGGTGAGGGTGCCACCCCCCCTCAGGGGGATCGTCTTGCGTTCGCCCGTCGATGGATCTTCATCCTCGTCAGAGTCATCATCGGCGTCGTCCTCATCGCCCTGTGCGCCCTTCTTCGCTGTCGTCCGCTTCTTGGTAGTCACACTGAAGCGCGCCTTTTCCCAAGTCGGGGGCAGTTGAATGCCCGCGAACTTCGCTGCGCTGATAAAGAATGCAATCGCGCGCCCGAGCGTAGTCCCGGAAACTCCCAGCGTCCCAATTGCATCTTTCATCTGATTGGCGGTGCCCTTCTCAGCGGCAAGCGTGACGACCGCGGGGTAGCGCTCAAGAAGGATCTTCTTCATGAGTTCCGCGCGGGCGTCCCTGTCATCGATCCACTCGCGGAGGAGGGGCTGTACAACTCCCGCCGAATCCGTGAAGCCCAGGAAGCGAAAGGCGCTCAGCGTCCAGCTCTTGATTGAACCTGAGAACGTGGGGAAAGCGCTAGGATCGAGTTGTTTTGGTAGGCCCTGTTCCAGCACTTCGGTTGCCGTGAGGAGCGTCTTCCATGGGATGTAGGCCGCGACCTCCTTCTTTTCGTCTGCCACTCTAGCCTCCATGTCACTCGCAGGATTTCAGTCCTTCGCGATGTCTGACGACATCATCTCAAGTGCGCGACATCGCGTCAAGGACAGTGCGGGATTATTTTTGGGGATTGCCTCGAAAACTTGAGAACGTATGGGTATCTCTTGATGAGGAGGTTCCCCGCCATGGAACGCGGAACCACGATCCGACTGGTTGCCTATGGAGACGAGATCATCACCCGAACCGTCGTCGGAGCCGCTAACGGCACACTGATGGTCTGCCGGGCGGACGAATGGAGTAAGGCACAACGCTCTGGCCGCGAGCCGACGGTAGTCGGCTTCCCTCTTTCTGCCGTGGTTCAGGAATCGATTGGCGCGTAGGCCCCATAGCGTCCGTGCCGAGTCTTCACCACCCGGTCCGTGATGGCCGCGAACATCGGCCGACCGTCGTCCCGGTGGTTGTAACGGAAGGTGTACTCGTTCACGTAGCTCTGGAGCTTCGTCGCGCCTACGGAGTGGTGCGCCCCTCGGATGCCGTTCTTGAGCAGGCTCCAGAACCCCTCGATCGTGTTCGTGTGGACGTTGCCCTCGACGTAGACCTTGGCCGAATGGTTCACGCGGTGGTGCTGGTATCCATGCTTGGGGAGCTTCGTGTAACCCCGTGCTTCGTCCGTGAACACGGTCGTATCCGGCATCACATGCTCGACGACTAAAGGAATCAGGGCCGTCTTGCGGACGTTGGGGACAACCTGCGCCTTGACCCTTCCGCCACGCTGGACGGCTCCGACGACGGCCGTCTTGTTGGCAAGCTGGTCGTCGAATTTCTCGCCCTTGCTCCGATGCCGATTCGCCAGCTTCCCGCCCACGAACGTCTCATCGATTTCGACTTCGCCCTGGAGGAGCCCGCCGTCTTCGGCCATGAGCTTGCGAATCTGGTCGAACATGCGCCACGCCGTCTTGTACGTCACCCCCAGCTCGCGCTCCAGTTGCTTGGCGCTGATCCCGCACCGCGTCGAGCCCATGATGTACATCGCATAGAACCAAGACTTTAGGGGCGTCGAGCTTTTCTCGAAGATGGTTCCGGCCAGCGGGTAGACGTGCGTTCCGCAGTAGTCACACGAGTACGCCTTGCGGTTCGTGAGCTTCGCGTGAGGGCGCACGATCCCGCACTTGCGGCATGTGATGCCGTCCGGGTAGACCATGCCGACGACGGCCTCTAGGCAGGCGTCCTCGGTGGGGAAATCCCGGTTGAAATCGGCTATCGTGTACTTGCTTCCCTTGGCCATGCACGTATTCTCTCAGAATCTGTACGTGCTGTCAAGGGATAGTTACCTCAATCGCCAATGGACGTTTGCCGGGATCCTCCGTCCCGCTATACTACAAATCACCGCGCGGAAGTAGCTCAGCGGTAGAGCGCCTCCTTGCCAAGGAGGAGGTCGCGAGTTCGATCCTCGTCTTCCGCTCCAACTCCCTGCTCTCCTCCCGCCGGGTCGGGCAAGGTCGCCGAAGTGGCGGAATGGCAGACGCGGCGGTCTCAAAAACCGCTGGGGCGACCCGTGCCGGTTCGAATCCGGCCTTCGGCACCATGGTTAGACGAGAGACGCCGGACGCGAGACGCTAGCGGCGCCGGAGCGGCGCTCGCCTCGTAAGCTGCGAGCAAGCCCCGTGAGGATGCGGATGAGTTCGTCGATGTCCTGGCTTATCGCCGCGCGCTCGGGATCCGCAAGGTAGCCCAGCCGGCTGGCGAGTTCGACGAAGGTGTCGAGTTCGGAAAGCGACCCGCGAGCGATTGACACGAATTGGGCGAATTCAGCAGCGCCAGAGCGGCCATGTCCCTCGGCAATATTGGCCGGAATCGAGCTGGCCGCCCGCGTCATCTGGGACCAGAGCCCAAACCGCTCGCGCTCCGGGAAGTGTCCGCATACCTCATAGACGCGTTCGGCGAGGGCCATCGCCTTCCGCCACGCAATCAGATCACGATGTCCGCGGATTCTTTCGCCCATGCCCGCACTCCTCGACCGCCACTCCGGCGGCACGGTACCCTGATACTGCATCAGCCTGGCGTCTAGCGCCCTGCGTCTGGCGTCTCGCAAACCCACTGCCGAGTGGTGTAACGGTAGCACACGGGTCTTTGGAGCCTTTGGTCGGGGTTCGAATCCCTGCTCGGCAACCACCAGATTCAGAAACCTCCCAATTCGCTCTCTCAAACGTCTTACATGCGACCACGGGCCTGCTTCGCGACCACGGGGCTCGTCTGTTCGTGCCGACTGGACAACGGTGGGGCCGCATGCGGCTCGGGCGGGAAATGGCGCTTCGCGACATTGCCGCTAAATGGCCCGCGTGCCTGAGTCCTCAGGTTGACACTTGAGCAAGTGCTCATGGATCCTGTGCGAGTGGACGAGACCTGCGACCTCGTAGAACCCGACCAGGACGGCGTGGCGCTTGTTCGCGAACACCTGCTCCCCGCCCCGATGGCAGACCGCATCGCTGGCAGTTTCTGGGCGCTCGCAGACCCGACCCGTGTGCGCATCATTCACGCACTGACATTGGCGGAGCTCTGCAACTGCGACCTCGCCGAGGTCCTCGGCATCTCGGAGTCCGCCGTCTCCCACCAGATGCGCGACCTGCGGCTGATGAATCTCGTGACGGCTGAGAGGCGTGGGCGGATGGTGTTCTATCGGCTCAATGACACTCACGTCCGCCACATCTTCGAGGATTCCCTTCGTCACGTGCAGGAGTCGCCATCGTGAGCGGCGCGGCCCATAGCGCCGCCGGAGCCCACCGAGCGCCGCTTCTGATTGGACTCGCACTCAACGGTGGGTTCGCGGTAGTGGAAGCCACCGCTGCGTGGCTCACTGGAAGCCTCGTACTGTTGGCAGACGCAGGGCACATGCTGACCGATGTCGCTGGCCTGACGTTCGCGCTGCTGGCGATCTGGTTCGCGCGCCGGCCGGCTACAGCACAGAAGACCTTCGGCTACTATCGGCTGGAAATCCTCGCAGCGCTGCTCAACGGCCTGATGCTCCTGGGTCTCGCGGCGTTCATCTTCATCGAGGCCTCAGCCCGTCTCAACGAGCCGCCGAACGTTCCCAGCTGGCCAGTGCTGATCGTCGCCCTGCTCGGTCTGATCGCGAACCTCGTGCCAGCCATCCTATTGCACCGTGGAGCAGCCGAGAGCCTGACTGTGAAGTCGGCATTCCTCGACATGCTTGGGGACGCAGTGGCAAGCGGAGCGGCAATTGCGGCCGGGATACTCATGTTGACCACCGGTTGGCGATATGCGGACCCACTCTTCGCCATGCTGGTAGGCGTCCTGCTCATCCCCCGGACGTACCGACTCCTGGAAGAGGTTGTGAACGTCCTCCTCGAAGGCGCTCCGAAGGGAACCGACACGAGAATGCTTTCCGGTCTGATGGAGTCAGTTCCCGGTGTTCAGTCGGTCCACGATCTTCACGTCTGGACCGTCACCAGCGGATTCGTGGCCTTGAGCGGCCACGTCGAAGTTGCTGCGGATTGCGACCGAGACGCCGTCCTTGTAGCTATTCGAGAGCGCCTGGACAACCGCTTCGATATCCGCCACGTGACGTTGCAGGTGGAAACAGCCTCGCTCGAGGAGCGACTGGCGGAGCCGTGCCTGCCAGAATCTGCGCAGTGTTATGCGACGAACGGCTTGCCGGAATCAGATTGAGAACTGGAGTCATTATGTTCGCCCATTGCCATCGCCGATTGTGGGTTCTCCGGCTCAAGAACTCGCTTCTGTCGCTGCCAGCCCTTGCAATCCTTAGCTCCGGCGTCTCCCTGGCGGCTTGTGGCAGCGGCGATTCCGGCAGTTCACCGAACTCCGCCGCGAAAGCTCCGTTCGATGTCGCGATCACAAGTTCCGATTTGGCCGTCGGGAAACAGCGATTCGCCTTCGTTGCTCTCCAGAACGACAACCCCATCAACCACGAAACGATGTACCTGCGCTTCTTCAAGGTGCCCGCCAAAGGCAGCCCCTCGTTGGTCGGGGAAGGCCCAATCGAATGGAGCCCGTTAAGCGTCGCGCCGGCCCAGGAGCACAAGGCATCTGGACACCTGGACACTGAGATCACCGGCGTGTATTACGCCAACGTCGTGTTCGACGAAGCAGGCACGTGGGGACTCGGTGTATCGAGGGGCGATAAGCTGGACGAGCAACGCGAGGTCCGGGTCTCGTTCACCGTTCGTGCGACGACACAGGCGCCGTCGATTGGGTCGCGCGCTGTTCCGGTCAAGAATCCCACGTCCCGCGACCTACCGATGAAGCAGATCGACACATCGCCGATCCCTGACCCTTCGTTTCATGTCTTGAGCGTTGCTGAAGCGATCGCCTCCGGAAAGCCTTCCGTTATCGCCTTCGCCACGCCGTCGTTCTGCGTCAGCCGGACCTGCGGGCCCGCGATGGAGGTCGTCACTGAGGTATGGCGCGCGGCTCCGGATCAGTTCAACGTCGTTCACGTTGAGCCTTATCAGCTGTCCCCGGACGGAGAACTAGTTCTTGACGCCAACAAACAGCGCATCAACAACGAAGCCGGCAACCTCTGGCACCTCCCTTCTGAGCCGTGGGTGTTCGTAGTCGACTCCAAGGGTGTCGTCGTGGCCCGTTTCGACGGGCCATTCGCGCTCGACGAGTTGACGAGCGCTCTGGCCGAAGCCGGGGTTCGGGGATGACG
>JAKALX010000198.1 GCA_021823905.1 Chloroflexota bacterium
GACGATCGAAGGGTCGTACACGGTGGTGCGGTTCTCCCACCCGTAGCACACCACCCCCTTCCCACCCAGGGGGCCTGACGGCCCCCGCTTTCCACTCATCGGACATCCCCGACAAATCCGGCCCACGCACATGGGCCAGCTTCGCCCAGGTCGCCCCCTACGCGGAGCCGACTCGCTCGCACTCCAAGAACGGAGAAGACGGCGGAGGAAACGCACGAAAGGAGGTGGCTCATGCCAGCACGCAGCAACGACCACGACAACACGCAGGGAGGTGCCGTGGAGGTCCCCCGACAACCGTGGTTCGTCGCCCGCACAGCTGACACCCACACGCGTTCCTCCTCCGGGCGGGGCCTACGGGCCCCGCTTTCCAGTCACCCACCCGTGACAGAGAGGGCAGAAAGGAGAAGGAGATGATCGATGACCTCATCCGCAGCCTGCAAGGCAACACACGATTCGACCGGTACACAGTGCGCGTCGCACTGGTGCGGGAACCTCCCGCTCCCAGTCAGCGCGCCCCGTTGCTGGACCGGCCCGAAATCGTGTACGAGGTGTTTCGACCGATGACGACACTCGACCGCGAGTGTGTGGCGGTGGCGCTGCTTGATGCGCGCAACCGTCTCGTCGGCATCCACGCGGTGCACGTCGGCACGGCGACCCATTCGGTCGTCGGACCAGGCGACGTCTTCAAGGCGGCGATCCTGGCCAACGCACGCGGCATCGTCCTTGTGCACAACCACCCGTCGGGCGATCCCAACCCGAGCGAGGACGACGTGGAGCTCACCCGGCGCCTGAAGACCGCCGGCCAGACGCTCGACATCCACGTCCTCGACCATGTGGTCGTCGCCAACGACGGCTACGTGAGCCTACGCCAGCGTGGCGTGATCTGAGCAACCCCAACCGGCCCTCTCGCCGGGGCGAATGCCCCGGTTCCTTTCTTCATCGGTCCCGGAGACTGCCGAGGACCCTCGCCCCGTCGCCTCGAACCGATTGCTGCGGGTCTCTGCGGCGACGAAGTTCACCGTCGCAGGGAGAACGCATCATACTGGCGATTGGCAAAGGCCGGTGTTTCTGAACGGAGGGACCTCGCATGATCTCCAAGGCGCAGATCGAATCGATGCGGGGCAGGCAGGCTGACCTCGCTGAAACCCAGGCACTCAAGGCGGAGCTGGCCGCCTTACGGCAGACACGGAATCCCCTCTTCCTGACTTTCGAGGATCTCGAGAAGATTCTCGCCTGGAAGCTCGGTCGGCAGATCGGTCGCCAGAGAGAGAAACGCCTCGAGAACACTGACGAACTCATCCGAAAGGTCACTGGCCTCGCCCTCTCCGTTCGCCACAAGGACCCAGAGTACGAGCTTGAGCTTCGGGTCCAGATTCTCTGCGCCCTGCGGGGAGTGGGAATGGGCGTGGCCTCAGCCGTCCTCGCCCTCGTCTTCCCTGACCAGTACGCCGTGATCGACTTTCGCGGGTGGCGCCAGTTGTTCGACGAAGAAAAGACAATCTTCTCAATCTCGGACTACGCACGATACATGGGAAGGCTCCGACCCCTCGCGGCCGAGCTCGGTTGGCCGGTTCAGGAAGTCGACCACGCCATTTGGGAGTTCGACCGCCTCCTTGACTCCCATGGGACGGAACGATGAGGGACATCTGGTATGCCGACAACCGCGACCTCGTGAAGTGGGCTGTTCTTTTGAACCTCGCCGCCGACTACGATCTCGCAGCCGTCGTCCAAGTGGGCTTTCTTCGACCAGGATCAGAGGGCCCCCGCCTTCTCTGCGACGACAAGGAGGTGCCGTTCCCGACGGCCGTGTGGCAGCATTTCCGAACGCCCGGGAGAGTTACGGCGCTGACGGCGGGCAGGAAGCCAGAGATCATCGTCATTGAAGACATCTTCGACCCCAACAGCCGCGGCCTTTACGTGTCTCGCGTACTGGCGACTATCAGTCAACTGAAGCACAACCCAAAGGCCGTGCTTCTCGATCCGGATACGGGGATCGCCCCGTCCGTCCCAAAGGCCGAGCATGTGACACCTGAAGAGATCCGTGCGTTCTGGTCGGCGCTCCTCCCCGGCGACTGGCTTGTCGTCTACCAGCATGCCTCCCGCGTCTTTCACTGGCGCGATGCAGGCCGCGCCAGATTCGCGAACGTCGTTGCCTCAGCGGCCGTGACGACATTCCGTTCCCCCGACGTCGCTCTCGATGTGGCGTTCTATGCCGCCCAGAAGACGCCCTAGCGATATTGACGTAGCCGACCTCCTGCACGGTGTCGTGCCCGTCTTCGCCAGCTCCACCGAAAACTTGATAAACCCTGGGTACCGTATGGGTCACGGTGATACCCATGACAACCAAGCCAAAGAAGACGTTCCGCGCCGGCCCGTGCCGCGCCGCGGTATTCGTGAACCAGCGACAGACGCCGAACGGCCCGATGGAGCTGCCCTCCATCGCCTTCTCGTGCCGGTACCGGGACGAGGCGACCGGCGAGTGGAAGGACTCGGGCTCGATGCGCCCCAACGAGGCCGCACGCGCGGTGCTCGTGATCCAGAAGGCACTCGAGTACTGCTGGCTCCGCGAGGATGGATCGAGGCAGAGCGACCCCGAGGAGTAGAACTCACTCGCGAGTGGGAACAGAATCGAAACCTATTTAATCTCCAGTCACTTCCCGTCAGGGATGACACGCACCCCACCGACGGAAGGACTAGACCCCTGCCACGATCTGCTGCTCTCGATGCGGCGCCAGCTCAAGGATGCCAACCTCAAGCTGGACCACATCATCTATCGGCTGCAGGACGACTACTACCGCCAGTTCTACGATCTCTACGGCAAACACATGGAAGGCTGACCGGAAGGCTTAAGAACCTGGAGACCCCCAAGCGCCTCGCATGTGGACGCAGACGGATCTCTGGCGGTGGCAGCAGGAGCACGACGCCCAGCAGAGAGACCACGCCAGCAGGCTTCCCCGCACTCAGCCTCCCGGCGCCTCTCTCCTGATTGATGACCTCGACGGAGACATGACCTACCGAACGCCGTCATCAGAAGCCGATGCCCAACTCGCCGAGCACCCGTGCCGAAGGCTAGGCCGCACGCTTCGCCTGCCGTAGTTCCAGCCGGATGATCCGGCGAAGTTGGTGCTCGATATCGAGGACATCCTCGATCCTGGTCTGAGCCTCGGCTTCCCTCTGCTCCGCCGCCTTGAGCAGAGCCACGGCATCGGGCACGGCATTGTTCAGGATCGCGGTCGCCGCCCGTTCAAGAAACCCCTCCGACTCCGAGTCGTAACTCGCCACGAAGCCCTCCGCCGCAGCGATCCGCTGCTCCGATTGCACCTTCGCCCGTTCCTCGAGGGCCAGACGCCGCACCACGGACCGTTCGCCGACGGGGACCTTGTCCCACGCCGTCCTCAGCTCCGTGAGCACCGCCACATCGAATCGACCCAGACGTTGATCCAGGAGCCTCACCGCTTGGAGTCGCTCCGCGAGTTCGTGGCGCTTCGGCGGAATCCGCTGCAACGCCTCCGCGATCGCCTTCCGGTCCCGCTCGTCGTGCCGTCCTCTCTCGAGCAACGATCGGATCAGCGCAAGTTCCTTGCTCACCTGTTTGCAGGCCTTCCGCTCCTTCTTGGTGATTCGCTTCATATGCCGGGTGATCTCCGGCTTCTCCAGCCGAAACTCATCTCGCAAATGCGCCGCTTCACCCTCGGCGGCGTGTCTCCCTGCGTCCTCGGCGACGGGACCCTGTCTCGGGCCCGGACTCCCGATCTTCGCTGCGAGTTCGCCGAGCTTCCCGCTCGACCCCTTCGGCATGAGGTGGTGCACCGCCTTGAAGGCGAGGACGATCACGCCCACGGCAACTGCAAGGTCGAGGAATGGGAACGCCGAGGAAATCGCCGCTGCCAGACGTGGCGCTGCCGCTTGCACGCCCAGCGCAATGAGCACCAGGCTCAGAGCCCCCGCGGTGCCTGACGAGGCCCCGAGGTGCCGCATCATGCGGTAGACCGTCACCCCGATGAGGAAAAGGAGAAACGTGGCCGCCAACGGCCCGAACGACGCCACGGTGAATCCCGCCGTCGATTCCAGGCCCGTCATCGCCAGAGCGAGGGCACAGCCCACCGCTCCGGCCACGAGTCGACCGCCCTTCCCCTCCAGCCGTTTGGTGAACGCCACCTGGGCAATGCCGTTGAACAAGACCAAGTAGAGGACGAAGTCGATGAGCACCGCATGCTCGCTGTATGCCTGCGTGATGTTGAGTGCGTCGAGGGGCCGCAGCAGCATGCTCAGGCTGGTGCCGGTCGAGACTGTCATCGGGTGTCACCGTGGAGGGTGGCGCTTTGCCGGTGGGTACAGGGATGCATGGACACACCCACGGACACCGCTCCCTTATTAGCTTTTCGCTCACCAAACGAAAGGTTTATGTACCAGCGTGCTTCATGCGTGCGGTGGAGTGAACGCGTGAGAGCATGGATGTCGACGCCTACCTCGCCCACCGCATGGCTGCCCTCCACGAGGAGACCGCCCAGATCAAGGACCCCAGGGTCTTCGACTTCGCCTATGTCCCAGAGCAGCCCCTGCCCCGCGACGAGGCCAAGCCGATCATCGACGCCTTCCTTAAGTACGCCCAGACGGGTGTGCCGCAGAACCTCGTGGTCCTCGGCTCCCGGGGGTGCGGCAAGACGCTCCTGCTCCGCTATCTCCAGCGCCTGCTCCGAGAACGCCTCGGGCTCGAGATCCTTTACGCCAACTGCCGCAACCACAACACCACATTCAAGCTCCTCGCCGAGTTTCTCGGCGCATCGCTGCGAGGCACTTCACTGCAGGAGCTCTACGGGAGGTTTGAGGCTCGGTTCCCGGGACGGACCGTCGTCATCCTCGACGAGGTGGACCTGATCTCGAAGAAAGACCCCAACAAGGACATCCTCTACTTCCTCTCCCGCTCCGAGAGGGCCTACATGGTGGTGTGCCTCTCCAACAACCCGCGTCTCCTCTCGGAGCTTGACACCTCCATCCGCTCCTCCCTCCAGGCCGACTCGCTCTACCTGAAGAACTACGACGCCCGTCAGGTGCAGGAGATTCTCGCCCTCCGCGCCGCGGCCGGGTTGCACGCGTGGAGGGAGGAGGACCTCGCCCGCATCGCCGCGCTCACAGTGCAGCGCACAAATGCCGACGTGCGGGTGGCGATCAAGACGTTGTTCTACGCCGTGACCGGGGAGGGGAAGAGCGTCCAGGAAGCGTTCGAGCACGCCCAGCGGGACATCACGATCGACCTCGTCGCCGACCTCAACGACCGCAACCTCCTCATCCTCCGCGCCGTGCAGCGGACGAAGGAACGCTTCGTCAAGAGAGTGTTCCAGAGCTACGAGCAGCTCTCACGCGAGGTGGGTGAGGCGAGCTTCTCCTACGTGTACTTCCTCAACAACCTCTCCTATATGCAGTCGCTGGGTCTCGTGCTGCTGGTCCAGACGAAGGTCAACCGCTCCTACACGAGCACCGTCAGCCTGCTGTTCAACGAGCAGGTGCTGGAGACCATCTACCGGCTCCGATTTGGCTGAGCCCGACAATTCGGGACGATTGGCCGGTTTCCGGCATCTTCCGGGACTTTGTGTGTGGAGTTTATGCGTCGGTCGGTCTCCTCACTCCCTCCTCTCCTTCTCTTCTTCTTTCTGAAATACCTTCTATATCGTCACCTCTCCCCAGCCGCCGGCCGCCACCGGTCACGCCTGCCTTTGCCAAATCGTCCGCCACGCGTGAACTCCGCACGCACCTCCGCTGCCCTTGCCTTCACCAGTCCCGGGCTTCTTCCCATTCCTGAGAAGAAGCCCGGCGGGACACCGGGCGGAGGCACCACGATGAGGCTCGACGATTGGTTCAAGGCGAAGGCTCACCTGACCGGCGTTTGTCGGACGTGCGCGACCACGTACCTCAACACCGCAGACGAGGACGGCACCCTGATCGATCCCAGTGTGCCCGAAGGCGACATCCTGCCTGGCCGGGAGCCTGTCACACTCATCCTCGACGAGGACGATCGCCATTCCTTCGCGCTCGGAGACTGGTGTAGCACCGAATGCTGCTGGCACGAACTCAGTCTCCTCGCCGACGCCATACGCTCCGACCCCGCATGGAAACCGACACAGACCAAGCCGGACGGAGTCTCCACGCCCCATCCGTGAAGGCCGATCATCTCGTTCTCTCCCCTTCGGGGCTCGAGAGTCTCGGCACCGCTTGATCCTCTCACCACCGCGAGACCGGGCTTCTCTCCCGTAGGGAAGAGAAGCCCGGCGGGACGCCGGGTGGAGGCAACCACATGGAACCACACGAGGAACTTCAGCCGGACGACTCGGAAATCGGGACCTGCCAGCGTTGCGGCACAACCTTCACCGACGTGTACGACTTCCAAGGTGACGTGTTGCCGGACTACGTTCCGTTGCGACTTGTCGAGTACCGCGAGCGGGACGAATCGACGCTCGGCGAGTGGTGCAGCCGTGCGTGCTTCCTCGACGAGATCATGCATGACCCGCAGTCAATCACCCGGCGAGTCACACCGACCCCCTCCGGGGTGAGCGCGCTCCGCCCCTGAAAGCTCATGAGGGGTTCACTCATCGTTCCACCCCTTCATTGAGCTTTCCCCCGCCTGCGGGCGGGGTCGGGGCTCCGCTCCGAGATGCCGCCCGGATGGACCGGTGACCCGGGGCTTCTCTTCCAGGGTGAAGAGAAGCCCCCACACGAGGGGCTCCGAGGTGATCGACATGACGCAGATCGAGCGGTTCAGCTACGACAGCTTCTGGGAGGAGCACGAGCCCTCCCCGCGGCAGCCGCCCATCGAGCTTGACGGGTGGGTGGACGAGATCGAGCT
>JAKALX010000199.1 GCA_021823905.1 Chloroflexota bacterium
GCCGCGCGCTGCTCGCCGAGGCGCACAAGCCCGGGATGCATCGTGGTGGTCTTGCTCTGGCCCATGGGCGTCCTCCCGTCAGATCGAGTCCGGGCGCAGTGTACGCGGCCGTCCCGTGCGAGCGATGCGGCCACGGTGGGTGGCGGCTACCGCTTCGAACCGGGGAAGTGCGAATGCGCGGGGCTCACGCCGCCCGTCACCCAAATCGAAAATCGTGAATCGTGAATTCAGACCGCCAGCCAGTAGAGCGTCGTCCCCCGCATCACCTTGGCCAGCCGGCCGAGCTCGAAGAGGTACTCCAGGTGCGCCAGCGTCTCGCCGACCGCCGCGCGTTGCATCCACGGCTCGAAGTCGGCCAGGCGGCCGGTCGCCCATTCGACGCGCCCCGCCACTTCCCAGGCCGTGGAGCCGCCGGCGTCGACGCAGCGCATCATCTCTTCCAGCCGCTGGTCATGGTGGCCCTCGATCTCCCGCAGCCGCTTCTTCAGGTCTTTGATCGGGAACTCGTGCGCCGGCAGCACGTACTTCACGTCGAGATCGACCAGCTTCTCGAGCGAGCGCATGTAGTCGCCCAGCGGGCTCCCGTGCGTCTGCGTGTGGATCGAGACGTTCGGCGTGATCGTCGGCAGCACGTGATCGCCCGTCATGAGGATCTTTCGATTCGGCTCGTAGAGGCAGATGTGCCCCGGCGAATGCCCCGGCGTCCAGATGATCTCGAAGTCGAAGTCGCCGACCTTGAATGTCTCGCCGCCTTTGACCTCGGTGTCCGCCGGGACGGGCGAGACCTTGTCGAGCATGCCCATCGAGCCCTGCGACATCTCAGGCGTCTGGAGCGGTGGCACGCCGTTCGTCTCCATGAACTTGCCCATCTCGTCGGTCAGGCCCTTGGGCGCGAAGTAGCGGGTGTTGATGACCTCCGCGTCTTTTTCGTGCAGCACGACCTCGCAGCTCGACAGCCGCTTCAGCCGCCCGGCCATGCCGTAGTGGTCCGGGTGCACGTGCGTGACGACGAGCTTGTTGATCTCGGTCGGGTGCGAGCCGTGCTCGCGCATTCCCTCTTCGAGCGCCTGGTAGGCGCTGTCGGTGTTCCAGCCGCAGTCGACCAGGACGGTGTCGCCGCCGGCTTTCAGCAGGTAAGGGAGGACATAGGGCAGGCCCTTGGTCACGCGCGGGTGCTCTTCGAGGTCGCGGCGGAGCGCCTTTGCGTCCTCGATCGTGAACTGCGGAAACGGCGTCAGGAGCTGGTAGATCCCCTCGATGATCTGCACGGACATCCTCCGGGGAAAGGCTCGCCGCCCGAGACGGGTCGGCGGCACGTATGCCGCATCCTACGGACCTCGTCCGACGGTGGCAAAACGACGGGGGTCAGTCCGCCGGGATGTCGAACCGCACCGGCCGGCCCGGACTGTCGCCGACCTTCTGCCCCGTGTTGTAGAACCGGCCGTTGACCACCACCGAGATCGCCGCGCCGACGCGGTTCGCGCAGTCCGCGCCGCCCGCGCTGTAATCGACCCGGTAGCCACCGGCGGCAGCCGTCCTGGCGGTTGGCCCGACCAGCCCGTCGAACGCGAGGCTCACGGACGTCCCGGCCGGCGCGTTGAGCAGGCCGATGACGGTGTTGGGCGGGCTCGTCGCCGAAATCGTCGAGCAGTAGGCGCCAGCAGCGGTGACTGGCGGGGGCGCCTGTGTTGTCGCCGCGGTGGGCGCGGGCGGATCGGTTGGCGCCGGGTTCGCGCCGCCGGATTGCTCGCGTTGCGCCGCCGGCTTCTGCGTCGGGGTTGCAGTTGGCGACGGCGTGTCCGTTGGCGAAGGAGAGACAACAACGGTCTCGCCGCTCACCTGCGATCCGCTGACCGTTGGTGGCGGCGTGCTCGTAGAGATTGGCTGCGATCGAACTGGCGAACCGCTGCCGCCCTGGTTGAACATCCAGAGCCCAACCGCCGCCAGCGCGAGTCCCAGAATTCCCAGGCCAGCCCAGGCCAGCGCCTGCCGCGCAGGGTCGGAAAAGAACGCCCGGAGCCGCTCGCTCACGACCACGCCCCGGTTTCGACGTGAGACGGAAGACGTTGGACGGGGGACTCAAGACGTGTCATGGCAGGGCGCCCTTAGCGTCTGGCGTCCGGCGTCTAGCGTCTAGACAACCCGCATTCGTTCGATCCCCGCCTCCGGCTGCGGGTAGCGGAGCTTCAGCCCTTCGAGCCGCTCGATCAGTGCCCGCGCCACCAGCACGTCGCGACGCCACTTGTGGTTCGCCGGAACGACGTGCCAGGGCGCGTGCTCCGTGTTGCACTTCGCCACCATGTCCTCGAACGCCTCCTGGTAGCCGTCCCACGCCTTGCGCTCGTCGAGGTCGCCCGCCCGGAACTTCCAGCGCTTGTTCGGGTTGTCGATCCGCTCTTGCAGGCGTTGGCGCTGCTCGTCCTTCGAGATGTGGAGGAAGAACTTCATGACCACCGTCCCCTCGTCGGAGAGGAACCGCTCGAACCGGTTGATCTGGTCGTAGCGCGCCTTCCACGTCTCTTTGGGAACGAGGTTCTTCACGCGCTCCACGAGCACCGATTCGTAGTAGGAACGGTTGAAAATCATGAACTTGCCCCGCTCCGGTGCGTGGCGGTGGTAGCGCCAGAGGAAATCGTGCGCCGCCTCCTCGGCGGTCGGCACACCGAAACTCACAACGTCGCAGCCGAGCAGGCCGACCTCCTGAAAGACGCTCTTGACCGTGCTGTCCTTGCCAGCCGCGTCGATCCCCTGGAGGACCACCAGCAGCGCGAACCGGCGGTCGGCGTAGAGCACGTCCTGGAGCTCGTTGAGCCGCAGCCGTAGTGCGACGATGTCAGCGAGCGCCTGCTCCTTGTCGCCGCTGCTCGTGTCCTCGGGATCGTAATCGGCGAGCTTGAACGGCCTGTCGAACGGTGGCACGAGCGGCTGATGGCTCACTGCTGGCCGCTCCGCTTCGCTGCCCGGCGAGCCTGTTGCGCTGCCGGCAGCGCGTCCTCGAACGAATCCTTCCACTCCGCCTCGGGCGTCTCGCAGCCGGCCTTCGGCACGTACTTCGAGCGCTCGACCAGCTCCATCCGGTGGATGTAGCGCGGGCAGTTCGGAAAGACGCGCTCGACCCGCACCTCGACGATGAACTGCGCTTCCGGGAACTCCGCCATCAATGGGTGCTCGAAGTGAATGGAGGCGCTGCCGTTCACGCGCGTCCGCCAGCCGTGCTCCCAGTCGATGAACAGCATGCCCACCTTCGGATGCGTCAGGATGTTCCCGCTGCTCATGAACATGCCATTGCCGTCGAAGCTCGGGAACGCCAGCGTCTGCTCGTTCAGCACCCGCACGAACCCGGGCTCGCCGCCCTTGTACGAGCAGTCGAGGTTCCCGTCCGCATCGCTTGTCGCGAGGAAGAACATGTCGCGCGCTTCGATGAACGCCCGGTCGCGGTCGCTGATGAAGTCGTGCAGCGTCACGTCGGCGACCCGGTCAGCCAGCCGGGCGCTGTCGAAGCGCTCCTGGAGCTCGCGCTCGCCCGCGTGGAAGGCGTCGTCTCGGTCCATTTCTCTCCCCCTTTGCGTCCGTGGCGCTGGTGTGCTTGGCTATCCGGGCATCTTACATTGCGGAGAATACGTCCCATGCCCAGCCGCCGCGGCCAGATCGCCCTTACCGACGCCGAACAGAAGCATCTCCTTGACAGCGGCTGGACCCTCCAGGTCGCGTCAATCGGTCCGAAGGGCTACCCGCACCTCGTCGCCATGTGGTACGTCGTGATCGACGGCGTCATCCACTTCACCACCTTCCGCAAGAGCCAGAAGATCCTCAACCTCCGGCGCAATCCGAAGATGACGGTCATGCTCGAGGACGGGAAGGCGTACAACGAGCTTCGCGGCATGGTCATCGAAGCGGACGCCGAGCTCGTGGACGACCCGCATTTCACCGCCCAGGTGATGGCGAAAGTCGGCGAAAAGTACAACGGCATCCCGGCGCGCACGGACACGCCGGACGCGGCGCTTGCAGTCGCGTCGAAGCGCGTGGTTGTTCGCGTGCGGCCGGTCGAGGTCTACAGCTGGGACCACTCGAAGCTCGGCGGGAAGTATTAGGAGTACGAAATGGCCGCGAAGACGACGATGACCCGCGCGGAGCGCGAGGCGTTTCTTGCTGGCGTTCACGTGGGCGTGCTTTCGGTAGCCGGGAACGACGGCGAAGCGCCCCTCCAGGCGCCCATCTGGTACGCCTACGAGCCGGGCAGCGAAGTCCGCTTCACCACCGGCGCGAACTCGCTGAAAGCAGGCCGCCTTCGGGCCGCTGGCCGGGCCAGTCTCTGCGTTCAGACTGAGGCGCCGCCATATGCGTACGTGGTTGTCGAAGGACCGGTCACCATCGAGGAAATCGACTTCGAGCGTGACGCTCGCGCGATCGCCGTCCGCTATCTCGGCGAACACGGCGCGGCGGCCTACCTTCGCGGCACAACCGCGGAGAGCGCCCGCGCGAATTCGATCCTGGTGCGTCTGCGGCCCGACGCCTGGCACACGACGGACTATGGCAAGGCCTGACGCGTCAATCGGCAACCGGCAATCGTGACTCGATCCGCCCGTGCGCCCAGCAGGTGATCGCCACCGCCAAGGCGTCCGCCGCGTCCGCGGGCGAAGGGACCACCGCCAGCCCGAGCTGCATCCGGACCATCTCCGCGATCTGCGCCTTCTCGCCACGCCCGTAACCCGCGACCGTCTGCTTCACCATCGCGGGCGCGTACTCGGACACGATGAGTCCCGAATCGGCGAGCGCCAGGATAGCGGCGGCCCGCGCCTCGCCCAGCGTCATCGCGCTGCGCGAGTTGTTGCCCACGAACGACGACTCGATCGCCGCCGCGTCCACGTGCCATTCTCGCGCGACGGCCAGGACACCGTCGCGAATGACCACGAGCCGCTCGATCCGGCCGTTCGCCGGCTTCGTTCGCACAACCCCGTGGGCGAGATGCACGCAGCGGTCGCCGTCGATCGCGATGACACCCCAGCCCGTCGCCATCAACCCCGGGTCGATTCCAAGAATCCGCATGCCGCCACGATATCCGGTCCGTGCGCCAACTCCTAACGCGGTGGCAGCAAACCGATGAAGCCTGATCCGTAGGACACAGAGACACAGAGAGCACGGAGGGGGCCTGGATCCTCCGCGGTTGTTCTCCGTGGGCTCCGTGTCTCTGTGTCTTAAACCCCCGGCGCTGCTAGGCTTTGGCCATGGCTCTCCCGTCCTTCACGCGCGCGCAGCTTTCCGCCGGGGCCCCCGGGCCGAACACGGCGCTAACGATCGGCGTGCTCGACGGCGTCCATCGCGGCCACCAGGCGCTGCTCGGGCGGCTGCGCGAGGAGGCCCGCAAGCGCGCGCTCTCGCCCGGCGTCGTCACCCTCCATCCGCATCCGTTGACGGTGCTCCGGCCGGAGATCCAGCCCAGCTACCTGACCTCGCTCGAAGACCGCATCGAGCTCATGCGCGATTCCGGCGCCGACTGGGTCATCCCGATGACCTTCACCGGCGAGGTCTCGGAGGTGACCGCCGAGGAGCTGGCCGGCGCCTTCTACTCGCTCCTGCGCATGCGCCTCATGGTCCTCGGCCCCGATGCCGCCTTCGGCCGCGGCGCGCCGCGTGATACGCCCGAGCGGATGCGCCAGCTCGGCGCCGAGCTTGGCTTCGAGGTCGTCCAGATCGAGCCGGTCATGCACGACCACGAGCGCTACAGCTCGACGGCCGTCCGCCGCGCCCTCACGGACGGCGACATGGCCCGCGTTTCCGCGCTCCTCGGACGCAACTACCGCCTCTCCGGCCCAGTCGTCCACGGCCTCGAGCGTGGCCGCACGATCGGCTTCCCGACGGCGAACATCTCCGTCGCCGCCGACCGCGCGCTCCCCGGCCTGGGGGTCTATGCCACGCGTGCGCACGTCGCGGGGCACACGCTCGCGGGCGCGACGAACATCGGCAGGCGGCCAACGTTCGACGCCGGCCACGTCTCGATCGAAACCTACCTCCTCGACTTCGAAGGCGACGTGTACGGCGAGCGCATGGATCTCGAAGTCTGCCAGCGCATCCGGGGCGAGATCGCCTTCGCCAGCGCCGCTGAGCTCACCGCTCAGATCGCCCTCGACGTCGACTCCGTCCGAACCCTGTTCTCCACGTAGGCCAGCATGACCACAATCGACAATCGGCAACCGGCAACCGGCAATCGACGTATGGCGCCGGTGGACGAGCAGATCGGCGTCCTCATGAGCGGCGTCGACTACGGCGACGTCGAGCTCAAGAAGCAGATGGAGCGCGAGTTGCGCGGTCTCCTCGAGCAGGACCGGCCGCTGCGCGTCTATCTCGGCGTTGATCCGACCGCCACGTCGCTAACGCTCGGCCACACCGTCCCGTTGCGGAAGTTGCGCCAGTTCCAGCAGTTCGGCCACGACGCGATCTTCCTGATTGGCGACTACACGGCGCTGATCGGCGACCCCAGCGACAAGAACAAGCTCCGGCCGATGCTCACCCAGGAGGACATCCAGGCCAACGAGGCGACCTACTTCGAGCAAGCGTCGAAGCTGCTGGATCCTTCGAAAACGGAACTTCGCCACAACTCCGAGTGGCTCGGAAAGCTCGACTTCCCCGCGATCATCTCGCTTATGTCCAAGTTCACGGCCGCCGAGATGCTGCGGCGCGACAACTTCCGCCTGCGCTGGGACGCCGGAGACGCGGTCTACCTGCACGAGTTCCTCTACGCGCTCATGCAGGGCTACGACGCGTTCGCCCTCGAATGCGACGTCCAGGTGGGCGGCACCGAGCAGCTCTTCAATCTCATGGCCGGCC
>JAKALX010000200.1 GCA_021823905.1 Chloroflexota bacterium
AGGCGGGGTGCTGGGGGTAAGGGAGGGGGCGGTGTTGTTGGGTCTCAGCGAGCGGCAGGTGCGACGGCTGCTGGTGAGGTACCGGTTGGAGGGACCGCGCGAGCTCTTGCCGCCGGCAGCCAGCCGCTTCGGCCAATCGGCAATCGACAATCGGCAACTAACAATCGACAATCCCCCCATGCCCGCTGATTGCCTCTTCTGCAAGATGGCCGCCGGCGAGATCGCCGTCCCTCGGATCGCCGAAAACGACCACGCTTTCGCCATCCGCGACATCAACCCGCGAGCGCCCGTCCACGCACTCATCATCCCGAAACAGCACGTCCCGACCGCCAGGGACGTCGAGTGGACCCATGGCGAGCTCATGGCTGGCGTCTTCATGCTCGCGACCGAGGTCGCTCGCATCGAGGGCGTCTCCCAGTCGGGCTACCGCCTTGCCTTCAACGTGGGCGACGCCGCGGGCATGACGATTCCCCACCTCCACCTCCACCTCGTCGGCGGCCGCAAGCTCGGCCCCGAAGGCTGATGACTGGCGGAATCCAGGCCCAGATCGAGCGAGTTCGTGCCGAGCTCACCTCGCGTCCTGAAGGCCTGCAACGCCACGTCGGGCGGGTGCTCACCGAAGCGCTCGATCTCGCCCGCGCTTGGGACGTCGATCCGGATCGCGTCGAGCTCGCGACGTGGGGCCACGACCTCTTTCGCGCCGCTAGCCCCGCTGAGCTGGTGACCATGGCGCGGGCCGCGGGCGTCGCTGTCGAAGCCCCCGACCTCGCCGAGCCGGTTCTACTTCACGGGCCCGTCGCCGCGGCGGTTCTCGAAGCGCGCTTCGCCGTCAGCGACGACGAAGTGCTCGCCGCGGTCCGCGACCACACCCTCGGCCTCTCCGAGATGCCGATGCTCGCCAAGGTGATCCTCCTTGCCGACAAGGTCGAAGCCCGGAAGCGGCAGCGGGCGCCCGTCATGAAGCAGATCCGCCGCCTGGCGCGGCGCGACCTCGATCTCGCGCTGCTCTGCTGGGCCGACTGGAAGTGGGTTGAGGAACGCACGCACGGCTGGCAGAGCCACGCGCAACACTGGCACGCCCGCGCGGAGTGGGTCCGCCAGCACCACGGCGAAGTCGCGCTGCCGCCGCGCGTGCCCGAAACAGCCGACAACTGAGCGTCGCCGGTCCCAGCCGGCCGGTGGCAACGCTACTTGAGCTTCAGAACCTGGCCCACGGCAAGCGCCCGGCAGCTTTCTTCGGTCAGGTTGTTGAGATTCAGGAGCGTCTGGAGGTCGATGTTGTTCGCGGAGGCGATGCCGGAGCAGGTGTCGCCCGCTTTCACCGTGTACGTTCCAGCTCCACCGCCCGCCGGCGTCTGGCTGCCGGTAGCCGTCTGGCTCGCTCCCGGCGTCTGGTTCGCACCGGCCGTCGTCGTTCCTGTGGGCCTTGTACCGACGACTACCGTGCCCGTTTTCAGGGCACCGGCGGCGGCCGCCGTCGCCGTCTGATTCCTGCTGACCTGCGGAGTGTCGCCGCTGGAGCTGCCGCCCGAAAGCTTGTTGATCGCGAATGCGAGCACGACAACCACGATCGCCAGCGAGAACAGCCCTATCGTCGCCACGGGGAGGCTGATCCCGCCCGATCGCGGCCGTGGCCCGATCGCCCCGGGGCTGGGCCGGCGTGGCGCTCGCCCCTGGTCTGTGCCGGGGCGATCTCGCCCCGGCCGGGGCGGCGCTTCGCCTGGACGTGGCCCTCGAACCGTTTGTGCGGCTGGCTCTGGCCGTTGCGGCGCGCGAACCGGCGGAGGCACTGCCCCGGCCGCCGGCTGTGGAGCCGCCGCTCCGGGGACGCCCTCGCCCAGGTAGACCGGGCAGGAAACGTGGTTCGCCCCCAGGCAGTACGTCTCCTGGTGGCCCGTCGCTATCCGCGTCGGGTTTGGCAGCCGAAAACAGCGATGCGCTTCCGTCGCATACGTCGCGTGCGAATCGGCGTCGTCGGCGAGCCCAAGGTAAGGGCACACCGCTCCGTAGTCGTCATGGCCCTGTTCGTTCGTCACGAGCGCTCCTGTCCCCTGCGCTTCGCCACCTTGCGTAGGATGGCACGCTCAGCCGAGGGGGGCAATCCATGCCCATCATAAGCCTTCTCGATCTGCGAGCCGAGTCAGCCGCCCATGCTCTCGCCGCACCCCTCGCTCGTCAGCACCACAACCGGGCGGCGCCGCGCCGAATTCGCTCCCGCCGTCACAATCTCAGGGCACTCGGCACTCGGCACTCGGCACTCGGCACTCGGCACTCGGCACTCGGCAACCGGCAATCGTGAATCGTGAATCGGCGTGGTTGTGCGGGGCGCGAGCCCTGAACCCAGGACGCGCGCCCCGCATGCGACGGGGAGGACAATGTCGCCTGGCAACCCTTGGTCAGGAGGTCGCCTAACAGGTACAACGGCGTCGTTCGGGCCTCCAGCAAGGGCGGCGCCGAAGAACGTTCGGTGGCAATCGTGTGTCACGCTGGTTTAGGCGCGCGCATCACCGCTGAAATCGGCCAGCGCGCCGCCCCGGAACAGCCACGAGATTCGCGTCTGCCGGAGGCGCCCTGAGTTCGCCGCATTGTCCGCGCCCTTCTCCCCACCGCGGCATGGTCTTCCGCCGACTTGCCGAATCCACCAGCCCCGCTAAGCTGACCGCCACCGTGGATCGGGAGGACTTGCGATGACGCCGTACGAGGGACTGCGCGTGCTCGACTGTACCGAGGGGATCGCCGGCGCGATGGCCTGCGGATTCCTGGCCCAGTTTGGCGCCGACGTTGTCCGGGTCGAATCACCGGCCGCGGACTCGCTGCGCGTCAGTCCCGGCTACCTCGCCTGGAACTGCAACAAGCGCCGCGTCCGGCTCGACCTTGATCAGCCGGCGGACCTTGCCCTCGCCCGGCAACTTGTTGCCTCCGCCGACATCGCCGTCTTCGATGCCGCGCCTGGCCGTCTCGAACGATTGGGACTCGACGCGGCGACCCTCGCCACCGCCGACCCCGCGCTGATCCACGCCTGGCTGCCGATGTACGGCGTCGCGGGCCGCTGGAGCCAGACCGAGCCCCACGACTCCCTGCTGGCCGCGGCCAGCTGCATCTCCTTCGCCCAGTCGAGCTGGGAGGATGTGCCGGTTCACCTTGTCACTCCGCAGGTCAGCTACGGCCATGGCATCCTTGCCGCCGCCGCCATCGGCGCCGCTGTCTACGAGCGCCAGCGCAGCGGGTGCGGCCAGGGAGTCCTCTGCAGCGGCATCCACGGTTATGGGGCCGTCCGCTCCGGCGGTGCGATCAGCGCGCCAGGTATGCAGCGTCTGGGCGCCGGCGCCGGTTCCCGTGGCGGCATGCCCAACTACCGCCTCTACCAGTGCGCTGACGGCGAATGGCTCTTCCTCGGTACCCTCACCTTCCCGTTCTTCATCCGCGCGCTCGAGGCGCTCGACCTCCTCGAGATCATGGCCATGGAGGGGATCGACGGCGATTTCTCGAACCTCCAGAAGCCGGCGGTGATCGGTGAGGTCATCGCCCGGTTGGACGCGCGCTTCGCCGAGAAGACGCGCCCGGAATGGCTGGCCATCCTCCAGGCGCACGGCGTTCCAACCGCGCCCGTGGGCGACCGCGATTCCTGGTTCGCGGGCGCCCAGGTGGCCGCCAACGAGATGCGCGTCGAGTTGCAGCATCCCGAGCTCGGCCCCGTCTCCGTTCCGGGCGTGTCAGCCAAACTGACCGCGACTCCTGGCGCTGTCGCCGGCCTCATGCGCGACGCCGCGGCCGGCGAAGCCATGACCCCGCCGGCAAACCGCTGGAAGCCGCTCGAGCCGCCGCTGCCGGCCACACCGGGCGGACCGCTGGCCGGTATCCGGATCCTCGACCTTGGCAACGTCATCGCCGGGCCGTTCGGGCCGACCATCCTCGCCAATTTCGGCGCCGACGTGATCAAGGTTGAACCTCCCGAGGGCGATTCCTTTCGGTATGCAGCCCTAGGCTTTGCCGGCTGGAACCGCGGCAAACGAAGTGTCGTCCTCGACCTCAAGTCGGAAGCTGGCCTCGAAAACTTCAAGGCGCTCGTTCGCACCGCCGACGTCGTTGTGGGGAATTTCCGCCTGGGCGTAGAGGAGCGCCTGGGGATCGACTACGCACGCCTCGCGGCGATCAATCCTCGCGTCGTGACCGTCTCCGTCATGGGATACGGGCCCAGCGGCCCGCTCGCGTCCGATCCCGGCTTCGACCCGCTCCTGCAGGCCCGCAGCGGACTGATGGCCTCGCAGGGCGGTGATGACGAGCCCGTCTTCCTAACGCTCCCTGTCAACGACGAGGCGAGCGGACTCATGGCGGCGTTTGCGATCGTCACCGCGCTGAACGCCCGCGAACGCACCGGTCGCGGCCAGCACGTTTGGACCTCCCTGGCGAACCAGAGCGTCGTCGTCCAGTCGGCCGAGCTGACCACCTACCCAGGCCGTCCCCCGGCGCCGCTGGGCGGGCGCGATTGCGCCGGCGTCTCCGCGCTGCACGGCCTCTTTCCCTGTTCCGATGGCTGGGTCGCTGTAGCCGCGATGGGCCGCTTCGGCCCCCTGGCAACCGCGCTCGCACACCCAGAGTGGCTCGATCGCTGGCCGGCGCAGCGCGCCGACAACGAGCCGCGCGACGGGGCGCTCGCCACGGTTGTCGCCGCGGCTTTCGCCGAACGAACACGGGATGAAGTCCTTGCCTCCGCCGGAGTGCCGGCGGTCGCCGCCATCCGCTCGGAGGAGGCGCCTGCCGACCCCTGGCTCAACGCCAACGGCTTCTGGGAGACGTACGATCTTCCCGGCTTCGGCACGGTGTCCGGGGTGCGAAGCTACGCGGAGTTTTCGCGGACGCCCGGTGGCTTCACGCTCCCGGCTCCCCAGCTCGGGCAACACACCAGGGAAGTGCTCGACACGCTTCTGGGTGCTCGCGTTCGCTGACGTGGGAAGTGCTGTTCACGTGTCATGAACAAATACCCAAGAATCTGACGGATCGTCATATTCTCTTGGGGGATCGCCCGACTGATGCCGCGGAGGTCTCGCGTAGAATCAACGCGCGTTCCTCCTCAGCGAACAGCTTCGACCGTTGGCCCGCCGCTTGAACACTCCGATGGCAAACGGAAGCACGCCCGGCAAGGGCTTCGATCGCCGCTGGCTCGTGCTCACGGTCACCAGCATTGGCTCGTTCATGTCGCTGCTCGACAGCACGATTGTGAATATCGCCCTGCCCAGCATCTTGCGCGGCTTCAAGGCTGATCTCGACAGCGGCCAGCTCGTCCTCACCGTTTACCTTCTCGCCCTGGCCGTGGTCATCCCAATCAGCGGATTCCTTGCCGAGCGCGTCGGGATGAAGCGTCTCTACCTGCTCACGCTGGTGCTCTTCACGGCTGGCTCGGCGCTCTGCGGGCTGGCCTGGAACCTCCAGAGCCTGATCTTCTTCCGCCTCCTCCAGGGGCTCGGCGGCGGGATGCTCCAGCCGCTGGGCATGGCCATCGTCTTCACCCAGATCACGCCGCTCGAGCGCGGACGCTTCATGGGTGTCCTTGGCCTTCCCATGCTCCTGGCGCCAATCCTCGGCCCGACTGTCGGCGGCTACCTCGTCGAATATTCGAGCTGGCGCATGATCTTCCTCATCAACCTGCCGATCGGCGCCATCAACGTGCTGCTCGCTATCCGCCTCCTGAGCGAGACCCCGATTCGCAGCGACGCGCGTCTCGATTTCAAGGGCTTCGGGCTGGCGCTGGTGGCGTTCCCCTGCATTCTCCTCGGCTTCAGCGAGGGCGAAACCTCCGGGTGGACCTCGCCGTTCGTCCTCGGCATGTTCGCTGCTGGACTCGGCGCCCTTGCGGCCTTTGTTCGCGTCGAAATGGTCCATCGCGAGCCACTGCTCCACGTCCGCTTGTTCGAGCGGCCGATGTTCGCCCTCGCGATGGTCATCAACTTCGTCACCCAGTTCTCGCTCTTTGGCCTCCAGTTCCTCCTCCCGCTCTTCCTCCAGACAGCCCGTGGCATGACCCCGGCGATGACGGGCCTCGTCATGTTCCCGAGCGGCATAGCTTCGTTCGTGTCCATGAACGCCGGTGGGCGTCTCTATAACCGGCTGGGACCGCGCAAGCTCGTCGCCTCCGGCCTTGTTGTTCTCCTCGTCGCAACCGTCCTCCTGCAGGGGCTCTCAGCTCAGACAAACGTCCTGGAGATCGTCGGCCTCTTCTCGCTGCGCGGCGTTGCGATGGGGTTTTGCATGATGCCCGTCCAGACGGCCGCCTACAACAGCATTCCGCAGGAGCTCATGACCCGCGCCACCGCGATGGTGAACATGCTGTTCCGGATCTTCGGCTCGATGTCGACCGCCATCCTTACGACCATCCTCGCCGTGAGCCTGACTGAGCGCGGGGCGCCCGCCGGCGCGTCGATCACCGAGGGCACGGCCCCGCTCAACTTCATGGTGGATGCATTCCACGACGCGTTCCTCGGCATGTCCCTGCTCACGGTCGTCGGTATCGGGCTCTCGCTCTTCCTCAAGGACCACGTCCTCGAGGAGTTCCGGGCCACACAGGGGCGAGCCGTCGTCGTTGAAGGCGGCGTCCAAACCGAGGCCATGGCCGTTGGCGAGTAGTGTGGTCCAGGTTGAAGGGGCGCTCCCGCGGTTACTCTCTCTGTTTTCCGTGGAAATGCCAGCTCCACTGTTCAGCCAGCTCCGCTATGGTACTTTCGCGTTATTACCGTGCGTGGAAACGTTCATGGCATCTGATTGCCCGCGGTGGCTGTCCCGGGATTACGCCAGG
>JAKALX010000004.1 GCA_021823905.1 Chloroflexota bacterium
GATCTGGCTCAACTACCCGAATAACCCGACTGGCGCCGTCGCCGACATCGGCTTCTTCGAGCGCGCGGTCGCCTGGGCGAAGCGGCACGATGTCGCCATCCTCCACGACAACCCCTACTGTGACGTCGCCTACGACGGCTACAAGCCCGTCAGCATCTTCCAGGTTCCCGGCGCTCGCGACGTGGCCGTCGAGTTCAACTCCTGGTCCAAGGTCTACAACATGACCGGCTGGCGGATCGGCATGGTCGTCGGCAACGCGACGATGATCGACGCGCTCATGCGCGTGAAGTCGAACGTCGACAGCGGCATCCCCCAGGCCGTTCAACGCATGGCGATCGAAGCCGTCTACGGCCCTCAGGACTGCATCGACGAGCACAACCGCATCTACCAGCGCCGCCGCGACCGCATGGTCGAGGTTCTCCGCAAGATTGGCCTCGAGGTTGACCTCCCGAAGGCCTCCCTCTACGTCTGGGCGAAGCTGCCCGCCGGTGTCACCAGCGCCGAGTACGCCGCTCGTCTGATCGAGGATTGCTCGGTCGTCGTCACCCCCGGCCGAGGCTACGGCCTCAACGGTGAAGGCTACATCCGCCTCTCCGTCACGACGCCCGACGACCGTATGGAAGAAGGCCTCCGCCGCCTCACCGCCTGGAAGGGCCTCTGACCCCGGCACGCGAAGGAGTCTCCACAGCCATGACAAAGAGCGCCTGGCAGGGTGATCTCGTCTGGTTGCGCGGCGTCGAGCCGGGCGACTGGGAGCAGCCATGACAAAGAGCGCCTGGCAGGGTGATCTCGTCTGGTTGCGCGGCGTCGAGCCGGGCGACTGGGAGCACTTCATGGCCTGGGAGCGCGACGGCGAAGCGAACAGGCTCGGCTGGATGGTCCACCTCCCCCGCGGCTCCGAGTGGGCCAGGAAGGCCGCGCTCGAGCAGTCCGCCGCGGCCTCGCCGGACAACGACGACCACCGCTTCATAATCACCACCCTCCGCGGCGTAGCTGTCGGCACGATCAACACCCACGCCTCCGACCGCGTCAACCGCCGCTTTCAGTACGGGATTTCCATCGCTCGCGAGCACTGGGGCCACGGCTACGCGAGCGACGCGCTGACGGTGCTCTTCCGGCACTTCTTCGGCGAAAAGGGCTACCACAAGGTCAACGCCTGGGTGTACGCCTTCAACGAACGGTCGCGGCGCTTTCACGAAAACTTCGGGATGACGCTGGAAGGAACGCGGCGCGAGACGCACTTCTCGAATGGCGAGTTCCACGACGAGCATCTTTTCGGAATGACCGCCGGCGAATTCTTCGCCCGTCACGGGCGCCCCGCCGGATCAGAGCCGGGCCCGGATTAGTTGAAACTGACCCGCCGCAGCTTGCCGTCGCTGAACAGATAGCCCACGCCGTTTCGCACCGCGAACGCTGAGCTCGCGCGGAAATCCTTGTGGCGATACTGGCGGTCGAACGCCCCGTCCCGGCGGAACACGACGATCCGGTCGTTCGGCCCGTCGAGCACCAGCAGGTCGCCGTTCTTAGTGAGCGTCTGAGGCGCCTCGGCCGCGACCAGCCGCTTGTCGATGCCGCCCTGCGAGAGCGTCAGCGCGAGCTCGCCGGCAAAGCGGTGCAGCGTCCCGTTCGCGTCCGCCGTCACGATGTCGCTGTCGATCATCAGGCGGCGCGCTGCCGCGAGATCGGAAGTCTCCAGGGCCCTGATCGCAGGCCCGCCAAAGCCCCCGTCCGTCTGAATCAGCTTGTAGACGACCGAGTTGGAAGCGTCGAGCACGTAGAGGTCGCGGCCGCTGGTTGCAATGTCGGTGATCTTCGCGTTTGCCGGCAGGTTGAAGGCGACCGGGCGCAGGCCGGCGGAACCCCCGAACGCCCACAACTGGTTCGCCGCGTCGGCGATAAGCAGGACGGCGCCCCCGTCCCCGCTCTCCAGGAACGCCGTCGCGAGTGGCCGTGCGCGCTTCGCGTCCTTGTTCTCCGCGTACACAACCTTCTTTTCGCCGCTCGCCAGGGTCACCGCGATCACCTGGCTCGAAGCGCTGTCGAGGATGTACGCGCTGTCCGTGCCGATCGTCAGACGCGCAACGTTCACCGGGCGATCGCCGAACTGGTCCAGCGAGCTGATCACGTCGACCGCGGCCGGTGTCCGAACAGCGTCCATGACTTCGATGGCGCTCTTCACCTGCTTCAGGAGGTCCGCCGCTTCCGGCCCGGCCTCGTTCAGACCTTGCGCCTCCAGCAACATCGCCTGCGCCTCCGTCAGCGCCTTGCGCTTCTCCGTTGGGTCGAGCTGCACGCGTGACGTGGTCAGGCGTTGCGTCGCCCCGTCCATCAGGCTGGCGTAGCGCTCGTTCGACTGGCGGTCGAGCATCTTCGGAACGGTGATGACGCCGACGAGCGTCAGCAGGATACCCAGCCCGACGACGATCACCAGCCACGTGGGCGGAAGTTGCGCGTTGACGGCCGTGTGCCGCGAAAGTGCCCCGCCGCCTTTCCAGCGTCCGCCCATGTTGCCGCGCACACGCACCAGTGACCCCCCGCTGTTGAGCGTCGAGGCCGCGTCACCCGCGATCGTTTCCGCGGCGGTTGTGGAAGCCATTCCGCGCGCGCGGTGCTCCGCTGCGAGCTCGCCGACCAGGGGTACGTCGGCGAAACTAACTTCGGGCGCGTGCGGAGGCGCCTCCTCGTGAACGAGTCCACGGGAAAAACTGTCCCGGCGGTCATGACGCCGCCGGGGCGCTTGTCCCCCGCTGATCGCGACGGGTTCGGCGAACGATCCGTTCGGCCGCCACGGCGAGCGGGCGATCACCATGCTGGTTCCCGCAATCGCCGCTTGCGACATGGCCGCGCGAGCCCGGCGTTCTGCCGCAATCCGCTCCAGGGGCGATTCGCCCGAAACTCGCGCCAGCGGCGTCGGCATCTCCGTGATCACTGCCGGAACGAGAGCCTCGATCTGGGGCCGCGTCGAGATCGCTTCCAGTTGGCGCCGGGCCACGAGCACCGCGTCCTCGGCTTCGTCGTCGATGAAGAGGCTTGGCTGGAACGTCGGGTCCGCCTGCTGCGCTTCGGGATTCGTGCCCTCCGCCGCGGGAGCGGTGGGAAGCGAGGCCGCCGTTGCGTCGATTACGAATTCACTGCCCGTCGCCGGCCGCGTCTGGCGGCGTTCGGCGGCTGTCACCAACATCGCTGTCAGGTGGCGAACGCTCGCCAGCCGATGGAAAAGATCCGGCAGGATCTGCTCCCCGGGAAGGGCGATGATCCCGGCGATCAGCTCGTCGTCGAGGTGCTGGAGGGCCACCGTCGAGATCAGCAGGAGCCGGTCGTTCGGACCGAATTCGATTCGCGTGAACTGGGGCACGACCGGTCCGGACCCGATCGGCTGCCCGTGCTCCTCGTCGGTCGTGTAGACGTCAACCTTGCCGGCGTGGAGGTGGAAGACAGCCGACGGACCTGCCTGGGCGATCACCATCTGCGAGTCGCGGCGGCCGAAAGCCGTCAGACCGATGCTGACGCGGTGCTGCGCAATGCTCTTGCGATTCCAGTCGGCCAGGCTCTGTTCCGCCTCTTCGAACAGGCGCCCGAGTGAGCCCGTGAGGCTCATGTCCAGCGTGTTCCACACTTGCCCCAGCGCCGAGACGACATGGCCCGCGAACGCCTCGCCCGCGGGCGTCGTGCCTTCGGCCACGATGAAGAGCTCTGCTCGGTCGTCAGCGGGGCCCTTGCCGCGAAAGTTCCCGGCATTGGGCCCACGGTCAACCGGTTCGCCGTCAACAATCGCGAACTGGCCAACCTGGAGGGGTTCGGTCAAGCGAGACCGTCCTTCTGCTCACAGGATAGGCACGGGGACAGCAAGGCCAGCGACGCATCCCGGCCAGACGCCGGATCCCCGCGAAGCGCCGCCGAAGCACTATACCACCGCCTCTTCCGGATAGAGCAACCCTTCAGACACCATGCGCTGACGGAGTTGCCAGGTTCGGAAGGATTGCGAGGGTACAGCGCCTGCGCCACCTCAGGATATCGGCATGTACCCTTACAGGCTGCTTGCCCGGCGGGCGGGGCGATCCCGCGAGCGTCACCGTCCGCTTTCCCCGGCCCGCGCAAACGCTGGGGGGCGTCCCGGCCGGCCGCGCGCTTGCCCTTGCGAACCCGTTCAGGGCGCCACCAGTCGGAACGGCAGGTTGCACTGGCGCCCCGCGTCCGCGTCGCCAATGCTGATGTGGACCCGGTATCCCCCGAACGCGGGAAGCGTGATCGGGAGATTCGCCGCGATCTGTGCGAGCTGCGCCGCTCCCGGCACCGCGTTCGCCGCCCGGCTCGTGCTAACGTTGCCCTGGATCCGCACAAACTCCTGCCCGTCGTCGTCCTCCACCGTTACCAGGACCGGAAGCACCTGGCCCGTCTCGCCCCAGTCCACGCGTACCCCGACTGCGACGGCGAGCCGGATAGTCGCCGGGACCTGGGGGGCGTGAGTCGTATCCCAGCCTCCGCCCATCAGGTAGAGCTTGCCGTTGACAACCTCGGCGTAGTCGGCGATAAGCGCGTGCTCGATTTCCATCGGCCGGATGGTACCAGAGGTAGCCGGCGATGGCCCGCGACGGACCGCCTACACCGCAGGCGGCGAACCCTCGGTTCGCGCCACCACCACCGAGATGTTGTCCGTGCCCCCAAGTGCGTTCGCCAGCTCGACGAGCCGGTCTGCGACCTCACCCGGTTCGCCCCCGGCCGCGATGCACTCCGCGATCAGGGCGTCGCTCGCCAGGCCATGCAACCCGTCGGAGCAGAGAAGATAGAGGTCGCCCGCGAGGCAGGGCTCGCTCGCCCTGCGCTCCACGGTGAGCGTCGGTTCGGCGCCAACCGCGCGCGTGATCACGTTTCGGTACTGGCTTGTTGTGCCCTGCTCCGCCGTCAGCGTGCCCGCCCGGATCTGTTCGGCTACCCATGAATGGTCTTCCGTCAGCCGCTCGAGGCGCCCGCCTCGAAACAGGTATGCGCGCGAGTCGCCGGCGTGCAGCACCTGGAATCGCCCGTCTTCGATTACAAGGGCCACGATGGTGGTCGCGCTCGGGCGGCCGCTGGCGGCGCCGCGCCTGACGATCTCCTCGTTGCACTCGATCAGCCGGGCCTCCAATCGGGGACCGAGGGGCCCGCCTCCACTCCCTACGGCCGAACTGATCGCGCGAATTGCCGCTTCGCTCGCCTCTGCCCCGTCGGCGAGACCCCCAACGCCGTCCGCCACGGCAAATACCCACGTCTCCGGGTCATCGCCCGCGATCGCGAGCACCGCATCCTGGTTCGAAGGCCGGACCTTGCCGGCGACGGTGCGAGCCGCGAACAGGACGTTCATCGTCGTCGCTCCGCGTGGTCGCGAGCATCCGGCGGATGTGCCCTGCCTCGCAGCGAACGTCGCCCGTGCATGATCTAACGCTACATCGAGCGTTGCTTGTGTGGCGCTCCCTTGCGGAGCGTTGTTCGCCTGTGGCCAGGCGGATGGCTGGCGAGCGCAAGCTATCGAAAGCGCCAATGCATTGACCGTGCGCCGCGAATGCACTAGAAACTCGCAGGCGGCCGGAGCGCGGCCGGCCGGTACTATCGGGGGAGGGGACCACATGGCAAGCGTCCGCTGGATCGAAGATCAGCCGTATCGCGAGAGGACGCCATTCCTCACGCGGGCGAACGTGGGCGAGGTGCTCCCCGCCCCTCCGAGCCCGGCCGGCTGGGACCTGGTCTTCGGCAAGGGCGGAACGGTCCGCGGCTGGCGCGATTGCGCGGTGAACCGCCTGGGTATTAGCGAGGACGAGCTGGATCCCGATCCGGAGCGGATGGAGTGGATCGGGCTGCAGGGCGGATACGGCTACCTGAACGCGACCTGGATTCGCGTCTGGGGCGAGCGGACCCCCGGCATGTCGGCCGCAATCATGGATGCCGCTTACTTTGGCGACCATCCAGACGTGCCTCCGTACGTTCCCGAGCCGTGGCACCAGAACCCGGCGACCACCGCTCGGATGACCGAGTGGCTGGGCTGGGTCATGGGTTCGATGGAGCAGACCGAGCTCGAAGCGGACCGCCTTCAGGCTCGCCAGATCAGAGCGGAACGGCCTGACCTCGGCAAGCTCACTGACTCCCAGCTGCTCGACCGCGCGGTCAGTTTGCGGCCCGTTTGCCGCCACATGTTCGACCAGCACATCAACCAGAGCGGGGCGGCGTCGATCGGCCCCGGCGCCATCGGCGCCATTTGCGCGGCCATCGGGCGTCCTGAATTGGCGATGCGGCTCATAGCCGGGCTCGGCGGCGTGGATTCGGCCGCGCCTTCCTTCGCGATGTGGGATCTCAGCCGGACGGTCCGCTCCTCGCCGGCACTCACGCAATTGTTTAGTACGGGGCCGTCTGGCCTCTGGGCGAAGCTCACCGCGTCGCAGGACCGCGACGCGCAACGCTTCGTGGTGTCGATGAACGAGTTCCTCGCCGAATACGGGTCGCGCGGACCCAACGAATGGGACATCCTCTCCGAGAGCTGGGAGACCGACCCGGACGTCGCCCTGGCGGCCATCGACCGGATGCGCCTGGCGCCGGATTCCGCCTCTCCCGGCCTGAACAACGCGACGCGCGAATCAGAACGCAAGGCGGCCGAGGCGGAAGTCATGGCTGCCCTCGCCGGCGACCCGGAGACGGCGGCGCAGTTCCGTGCGGCACTTGCCAGCGCCGCCGTCTTCGTGCCCGGCCGGGAGCGCTCCAAGACCAACATCATCCGTGTCATCGAGGAGACCAGGGTCGCCATCTGGGAGATCGGCCGCCGGGCGGTGAGTCGCGGTCACGTCGACCGGCCGAGCGACGTCTGCTACCTCTTCGAAGACGAGCTCCGGGACTACGCCGAGGGGCGCCTGAAGGAGATTCGCGAGCTCATCGAAGGCCGCAAGCGGCATCATGCCTGGCTGCTCACGCTCGATCCGCCGTTCATCATCAACGGCCCGCCGCCGCCCAACACGACGTGGCCGCTCAAGGCGGATCTGCGCTTCTCGGCCGTGGTCAAGGGCGAGACGATGGCAGGCGCCCCCGGTTGCCCGGGCCTGGCGCGGGGCCGGGCGCGGGTCGTGCTCGATCCGTCCGACCCAACCATCCTCGAGCCCGGCGACATCCTCGTCGCCCCGATGACCGACCCCGCCTGGACGCCGCTGTTCGTCCCGGCCGCGGGCGTTGTCGTCGACGTTGGCGCGGCCCTGAGCCACGCGATAATCGTCAGCCGGGAGCTCGGCATCCCCTGCGTCGTCTCCGTGACCGGCGCCTCGCATCGCATACCCGATGGCGCGCTCGTCGAGGTCAACGGCGACGCGGGCACCGTGACCATCCTCGAGCTCCCGGCCTAGGCAGGGCGGTTTGATGACAGGGCAGGTGGCGGTTCACGCCGGTGTCGTCGCCTTCGACGAGCCCCTGGCCGTCGGCGGCGATCTCTCGGCGCTTCTCGGCGGCAAGGGTGCAGGTCTGGTGGAGATGACGCAGAAACTGCGCCTGCCGGTCCCGCCCGGGTTCGTCATCACCACCGATGTCTGCCGCCGCTATCTTGCGGCTGGCTGGCCGCCCGAGCTCGATGGCCACATCGTCGAGCACCTCGAACGGCTGGCGGCGGCTACGGGACGACGCTTCGGCGACCCCGAACGCCCCTTGCTCGTCTCAGTCCGATCAGGTGCGCCGGTCTCGATGCCGGGGATGATGGACACACTGCTCAACGTCGGCATCACGCCCCAATCGCGGGACTGCCTGTCGGCCGAGACCGGCGACGCCGGGTTCGCCGCTGACACCTGGCTGCGCTTCTGCCGGATGTACGCGGAGATCGTCCTCGGCCTTCCGCGGGGCGAGGTTGCCAGCGCGGCGTCGTCGGACGGGACCCCTGAGGGCAAGCTGGCCGCGGCCGAGCGGGTAGAGCGTCTGGCAGCCGAACTCGCCCATCCCGGAATTCCCCATGAGCCGCGCGAGCAGCTTCGGCAGGCCGTCGAGGCCGTCTTTCGGTCGTGGAATTCGGACCGTGCGAGGGTCTTCCGGGCACGCGAAGGTCTGAGCGACGATCTCGGCACCGCGGTGACGATCCAGGCGATGGTGTTTGGGAACCTCGATGAGCGTTCGGGCACCGGTGTCGTCTTCACGCGCGACCCGGCCACGGGCGAGCGCACGGTCTTCGGCGACTACCTGCCGCGAGCCCAGGGCGAGGACGTGGTCGCCGGCACGCACGCCGTCTCCGGCCTGGAGGCGCTCCGCGGCCAGCTCCCCGAAGTGCACGAAGAGCTGCTGGGCGTCCTCGATCGGCTCGAGCACCACTACCGCGACGTCTGCGACGTCGAAGTCACGGTGAGCCAGGGGACCCTCTATGTTCTCCAGACGCGCATCGGGCGGCGCAGCCCCTTGGCCGCGGTCCGCATCGCGGTGTCCATGGCCGAGGACCCGGGTTTCCCGCTTTCGAAGGCCGAGGCGGTGGCGCGGATCAACCCGGATCTGCTTCGCCAGCTCGCCGGCGCCGCTCATGTCGACGCCCGGGCGGCGCCGCTCGCCGTGGGGCGCCCCGCTTCCCCCGGGGTTGGGGTTGGCGCGCTCTGCTGCGACCCCGACCGCGCCGCGGAGCTGAGCGCATCCGGCGGCCGCGTGGTGCTGGCGCGCGAAGAGACCTCGCCCGCGGACGTTCACGGGATGGTCGGAGCGGCAGCGCTCCTCACGACCACCGGCGGCGTCGCCAGCCATGCGGCCGTCGTCGCGCGTGGTTGGGGCATCCCCGCGGTGACGGGCGCGACGGCAGTCGCGGTCAGCGACGCGGGGATCACGGTCGGCGACGTCTTCGTTCCCGAGGGCGAGGTGGTCACGGTCGACGGCTCGTCCGGGGCCCTCTTCCGCGGCGACCGGCGTGCCGGCGAGGCCGCTGAGATCCCGGAGGTGCAAACGCTTCGGCAATGGGCGGCGGAACTCGGGATCGACCCCGGAGGGACTGCGGCGCCATTCGATTCGGGCCTCCAGGCGCGTGAGGTCGCGCTGATGGAGGTCGTTCGCACCGTCCAGCTCAAGGGACTCTGCACACCTGAGAAGGCGGCGGCGGCGCTCGGGACTTCTCAGGCGGGGATCGAGGCGATCCTGGGCTCCTCTACCACGTTCTTCAAGACGACTCCGCGGGGCCAGGCGCTGGCTCCCGAGGGCCGCGCCTGGCTCGATAGCGCACTGAAGTCGGAACGCGAGGCCGCCGACAGAGCAACGATGGACGAATGCTACGTCGCGTTCCTGGCGCTGAATTCCCGCTTCAAGCAGCTGGTGAGCGAATGGCAGATCGCCGGCGCCGCTGGCGGTCAGACCGAGGAGTACACCGCCGAGATGCTCCGAACGCTCCGCGAGATCAACCTCGCGCTGGCGCCCGTTCTCGGCGCCGCATCGGGCCAGGTGGCGCGCCTCGCGGGCTACCGTCGCCTCTTCGACGCGGCGCTCGCGCATCTCGACGCTGGCGATCTTTCGATGCTTGCGTCGCCCCTCAAGGACAGCTACCACACGGTCTGGTTCGAATTCCACGAAGAGCTCATCGCTCTCTCCGGCCGCGACCGCCTGGAAGAGGAGCGCGCAGGCCACTGACGTGGCACGGCCCGCCGCAACTCCCCGCTATTGTCGGTTGCCGGTTTCGTTTCTCGGTTTCTGGTACGGCTGGAGGGATTCGAACCCCCGACCCTCTGTTCCGAAGACAGATGCTCTATTCCACTGAGCTACAGCCGCACGATTCGCTCTCGGTTGAATCTGAGTTCACCATCTAACTCGATTCTCCCGAGATTACCCCTGTTGCCTTACCGCTCACTCACATGATAACTTCGCCGCGCACTTGGAGGTGTAATGCGATGACGACCATCACGCGAACGGCGCCGGCGAAGGTAACCGGGGCCCTCAAAGTATACCGGGACGCCTTCCTGCGGTCGCTGGCGTCCGAGCGCAAGAGCCCGCGAACGTTGCAGACTTACGGCGAAGCCGTCGATCGCCTGGACGCCTTCCTCCACAGCAAGGGCATGCCGACCGAGCCGGCAGCGATCACTCGCGAGCACCTGACGGAATGGATCAACGATCTCCTCGACCAGCACAAGGCGTCCACGGCGCTGAATCGCTACCGCAGCGCCTATCGGTTCTTCGAGTACCTCGTAGACGTGGACGAGATCCCCTCCTCTCCGATGGCCAAGATGAAGCCACCGAAGGTCGAAGAGATGGAGATCCCGATCATCCCCGACGACGCACTCCAGAAGCTCCTCAAAGCCTGCAACGGCAAGGGACACCGCGAGCGGCGGGATATGGCTCTCGTCTGGGCCTTTCTCGATACCGGCCTGCGCGTGAGCGAGATGGCGAGCCTCCGGCTGGCACCGATGGAAGACACGGACTCCTTCTTCGACGTGGAACAGGGAGTGTTCTGGGTAATGGGGAAGGGCAAGCGGCAGCGGCGCGTCCCCCTCGGCAACAGGGCCCGCAAGTCCATGGACGCCTACCTCTTCGCCCGCGCGAAACACCCGAAGGCAGACGACCCGTTCCTCTGGATCGGCGAGCGCGGCCACATCGGCGCCAGCGGCCTCTATCAGCTCATTGAGCGCCGTTGCGAGCTGGCCGGCATACCTCGCGTTCACCCACACCAGTTCCGCCACACCTTCGCGCACAAGATGCAGGCTGCGAACATCAACGACTCCGACCTCATGTACCTCGCCGGCTGGCGCACTCGCTCGATGCTCAATCGGTACGGCGCCAGCGCCGCGGCGGAGCGCGCTATCGAGGCCCACAAGCGCCTGTCTCCGGGCGACCGACTGTAGCAACCCGATGACGGTCTACGAGGACACTGACGAGTTTCGAGCCGCCCTTGCCCGTCGCCACGGCCTTGATGCCCTCTCTGACGCCGACTGGGAGTATTGCCGGCCAACCATGCATGGCGCGTGGGACGACCAGGACCTCAGGGAGGCGTCTGATCGCCTCCTCGATGGGCCAGACTTCTCGGCACTGCTGGACAGGGAAGCCGCTGGCATGCGCCGCCGGCTCGGTGACCGTTTCACATGGCGATTGGTAGACGAGGCGGCGCTAGCTTTCATGACCGCGGATTTCGATGACGCCGCCGAAGCGAGCAGCCCCGGCGCACTTTCTGGTGAGCGCGTCCAAGCAGTCGGCCGGATAGTCCTCCTGCGGCTGGCGGCCGAGCAGTTCTCTCGACGGAGAGGGATTGAGTTCCACCTCGCGATCGAGCTGCTACTGTTTGGGAAGCGAGGGCACCGCGCGGCCCGGAGCACGCTCCAGTCGGGCTCCTTCCTCGACCGATTCCTTCGTGCGCCGTTCGAGACTGCCTCGCACTTCGCCCGCTCGGACCGCAAGGCGCCGCTCGATGAATCCGTCAGCCTCAACGACGCTGATCAGCAGGTCTACGGCGAGCTCTTGGAGCGAGCCGCGCGTCGGCTCCCCACCTGGGAAGACCGCTGGATGGCCTACGAGTCTGGATACGCAGTCCTGGTGGGCCGGACGTTCACCAACAGCGCGGCTTACGAGACCGCGGTCCGCCGTGAGCGGACTCGCGTAACGCGGCTCCTGCGGGAAGCAATGGCCCTGGCCGAAGCCACGAAAAACGCAACAGGATCCACGCCGATTCCGTGACAACCTGTTTCCCTAGCTTTGCCGTATGGCTCGCGGCAAGGACCCCATCCGGGCACAGGCTGGCAAGGTCGGCGGACACCGCCTCCACGCCACCCACGACAGCCGCGAGATCGCGGCACGTGCTCGCCAGGGTTTCCTGCGCCGCTTTGAAGTCGAAGTCGATCCCGATTGCATCCTCCCCGAGGCCGAGCGCCAGCGCCGCGCCGAGCAGGCCAAGAGGGCCTACATGGCCGCTCTCGCGCTCAAGTCGGCGATGGCGCGCCGATCGGGTGCCAAAGCGATTCGCGGCTAGCCATGGCTCACACGCATCGCGGGCCGAATCGCAGACCCGCTGGAGCTCCCGATCGCCCGCCGCGCCGAACTCGCGATGGGTCGCTCGTAGTGGTCATACCAGCCGCTCTTGCCGGCGCCGCCCTGCGGTCTGACGAAGTCCCGGAGCTCGTAGCCTTTCTCGTCGCAAGCGCGCTGGATACGGACCACAGCGGGATCGTCAGTCTTGCGGATCTCCGTAGGGAACTGCGCCACCTAATGAGCGAAGATCGCGCTCGACATCTGATCCATGGCGACAAGATGCGCCGGTATGCGTCCTGCGAGGGCTCGGTCTTGCGGCTCCGGGGGCGAGCGGAGCTGATTTGCTCATTCGAGGTCGAGGTGCTCTCGCGAACCGATTCAATCGGACTCCCCGTCTGGAGTCTCGACAGTCGCGCGAGGCGCGGCGCTGCGTTGCTTGCTTCGGTGCTGGCGACGGCCAGGGCCAAGCCCCGCTCCTACAAGTTCATCGCGCGCTTCACTACCGTCGATCGCGGAACCATCTATCGCTGGCTGCGTGATCCGGTGGTCAGCCGGCACATTCTCCGGCGCTCATCCACTTGGAGGGTCACTGACCGTCGCAAGCGGTCAAACCGATGGCTGGTGCCCGCCAGCCGCGAGGGAGGATCGATGCAACTCCGGCGGGGACTGGGTTCTCGACAGGGAGAGGCGAGTAGCGCGTCTCAGGGAATCCGCCCGTTGAAGATTTACTTCGGAAGCGAGGCAGAGATGCTACGGGAGCTGCGCTGGCGCCGAAGGAAGGGCATCGATATCGTTCGCGAGCTTGTCTTGCGAGGCGAGCTGCTCGTTGGTGACGGGCGCGAACTCCGCCCCTACTTTCCGGAGGACCTCCTGCCCCTGATCGGTATCCGACCGGCCACTTTGCATCAGTACTCTTGGGATACCGATCGGAGAGAGGAGAACGACGGGTAACCAGCGAGCAGAATTTAGCGCGGCGCCGTGGCAAGTCTCGCCGACTGGCCCGTGCTCTTTTGCCCGCACTGTGCCGTAGAATCGCCTCGCGATGACACCCGGCGAGTTTGTGCGGAAGTGGGCGACCTCAACAGCAACCGAGCGTGCCGCGTCCCAGGAACACTTCATTGACCTCTGCCGCCTCCTTGGCGAGAAGACGCCCAACGAGGCTGACCCCTCGGGCGACATCTACGCCTTCGAGAAGGGCGCGCCCAAGTCCGGCGGTGGCGACGGCTTTGCGGACGTGTGGCTCAAGGACCACTTCGGCTGGGAGTACAAGGGGAAGCGCAAGGACCTCGGCGCCGCCTACAAGCAGCTCCTCGACTACCACGAGGCGCTTGGCCAGCCGCCCCTGCTCGTGGTCTGCGACCTGGAGCGCTTCGAGGTGCACACGAAGTGGACCAACACCGAGTCCTGGGTCTACCGGTTCTCGCTGCTTGACCTCACGAGCGGCGAGTCGGTCGCGGTAACGACGCCGGTCGGACAGCCAGTCCTCGACGCGCCGAAGCTGACCGCGATGCGCGTGCTCAGGGCGCTTTTCGAGGACCCGGACCTCCTCAAGCCAGGGCGCACCACCACGGACATCACCGAGCACGCGGCACGGCTCTTCAAGCCGATCTCGGACGAGCTGCGCAAGTGGAAGGACCCGAACGGCCACCAGCTCGTCGACGACCTCCGCATCGCCCGATTCATCACGCGGATGGTCTTTTGCATGTTCGCCACGGACATCGGCCTGCTACCGCCTCAGACGTTCAGCGCGATCTTCACCACCTACGCCATCGACGCGCGAGGGTTCCGTGACGCCATCCGCGACCTTTGGAAGAACATGCAGGCAGGCGGACGCTTCGGCGCCCAGGTAGTCCCGCACTTCAACGGCGAGCTCTTCGATGACGACGATGTCCCCGACGAGGTGACTGCCACGGAGATCATTGCCCTTGGGAAGCTCGACGCGATGAACTGGGCCGACGTCGAGCCGGCAATCTTCGGCACCCTCTTCGAACGGCTCCTGGACCCGGGAACACGGGCGAAGCTCGGCGCGCACTACACCTCGCGCGCGGACATCGAGCTGCTCGTCGAGCCGGTCCTCATGGCGCCGCTGCGGCAGCGCTGGGCAGAGGCTCGCGACTCGGCCATCGTCGCGATGGAGCAGGCCGAGCTGCACGGGGCGACGCCGGAGACCCTGCGCGACCGCCTGCGCGAGCAGGTTGCGCCCTTTCTCGACGAGATTGCGACGATCCAGGTGCTGGACCCGGCCTGCGGGAGTGGGAACTTCCTCTACGTTGCGCTGGCGCTCCTGAAAGCGCTGGAGAAGGAAGCGATCGCGTTCGCCGAGCTCTATGGCGTCGATTTCCCGCCGCGTGTCGATCCCGGCCAACTCCATGGCATCGAGATCAACCCGTACGCGCACGAAGTAGCGAGCATCGTCATCTGGATCGGCTACCTGCAGTGGAAACACCGCAACGGCTGGGACCTGCTCGGAGAGAAGCCGATCCTGCGGAAGCTCCACCAGGTCGAGCTGAAGGACGCGCTCGTCGATGACTCGGACCCGGCGAATCCAAAGGAGGCGGACTGGCCGAAGGCGGGCGTCATCGTCGGCAACCCGCCGTTCCTCGGTGGGAAGCTGCTTCGCCGGGGACTTGGCGACGAAACTGTCGATCGCATGTTCGCCGTGTACGACGGCCGCGTGCGGCGCGAGAGCGACCTTTGCTGCTACTGGTTCGAGAAGGCGAGGGCGCAGATCGCGGCCGGCAAGGCCGATCGCGCCGGGCTGCTGGCAACGCAGGGCATCCGCGGGGGCGCGAACCAGGACGTCCTTCGGCGGATCAAGGAATCCGGCCACATCTTCTTCGCCGTGGACGACCGCGAGTGGGTGCTCGACGGCGCGGCCGTGCACGTCTCGATGGTCGGCTTCGATGGCGGCAGTGGCAGGCCGCCGGTCTTGTTACAGCACTACGAAACGGTCGAGAAGGATCCGAAGACCGGCAACGAGATCAAGCGGCGCATCCGCTTCCATCGCCTCCCGGCCGCGGGCATCACCGCAGATCTGACGAGCCAGGCGGACCTGACGAAGGTCGAGCGGCTGACCGAGAACGCCGGCATCTCGTTCATGGGCGACACGAAGGTCGGGCCGTTCGAGATCGACGCTGAAACTGCCAGCAGGATGCTCACGTCTCCCAACCCCGACGGACGCTCGAACGCCGACGTCGTTCGGGCGTGGGCCAACGGGCTCGACATCACGCGCCGACCCCGAGGCATGTGGATCATCGACTTCCCACCGGGGACATCCGAGCGAGAAGCTGCCTTATACGAGGCTCCGTTTGCTTACGTTCAGTCAACGGTGCAACCCATGCGCACTTCTGCGCGGACACAGGGCAGCGCCGATCCGTGGTGGATTCATCACCGTCCTCGTCCGGACATGCGGGCCGCCCTTAAACCGCATCCATGGTACTTGGCCACGCCCAACCTCACGAAGTACCGCTTCTTCGCATGGCTCGATGCCCGGGTGCTTCCCGACCATCAGCTCATCGTCTTCGCTCGCCACGACGACTACTTCTTCGGCGTCCTCCAGTCGCACGTGCACGAAGTCTGGGCGCTGCGCATGGGAACCCAGCTGCGAGAGGCATCAAGCGGCGCCCGCTACACGCCCACTACCTGCTTCGAGACGTTCCCACTCCCCTGGCTGCCCGGCATGGAGCCCGAGGACGACCCGCGCTATCTGGCGATCGCCGAGGCGGCGAAGGAACTCAACGAGCTGCGCGAAGGCTGGCTGAACCCGGCGCCTGTCGACGGTCTCGCGCTCGCCCCGAGCGAGTTGGCGAAGCGGACGCTGACGAACCTCTACAACGCGAACCCGACGTGGCTCCAGAACGCCAACCGGAAGCTGGACGAGGCGGTGTTCGCGGCGTATGGCTGGCCGCCAAACCTCTCGGATCAGGACATCCTCGCCCGCCTTCTCGCGCTGAACTTGGCCCGCTCATCCGCCTAGGAAGCCTACCAGCCTCGCTAGCCTGACAACTTGATCGCGCGCACGTCGGCCAGAAGCTCTCGGGGCTCGCAACGAAGCGCGCCGGCCAGCCGACAGATGTTGACAAGCGACACGTTCCGGCGCCCGCGTTCGAGGCTGGACACGTACGTTCTGTGCAGGCCGCATTCCTCGGCCAGCTTCTCTTGGGACAGGCCCAACCGCTCTCGCCTAGACCGGACCGTTGCCCCGAATACGACGCGCGCATCCACCGGATCGCACGCTAGGGGTTGATGACAATGGGTCTACAGACTATAAGTCACATGTGAACTTTCGAGCGGTCGCTCCTGGTCACGTCAGGAGTGGCGATTCCCTGGAAAAACGGTCCATGCCCACTCGGAGGGAACGTGACCGGATCGAGTCACTGCGGCTGGTGACTCCGTGAACCGCAAGGTTTCGGTTTCGCTTCCCGTCGCTTTGCTCCTCGGGCTCTGTGCTCTCCTGGTGTGCGGCCTAGCGGTCACGCTCACGCTTCTTCTGAGCGACCAGAGCAGCGCTACTCACGATCCCGCCGATTCTTTCACCGTCGCGGCCCCCAGCGAATCCTCAGCAACAAATACGGCTATGCCTACCCTCGCCGCGGCGACGACGACTGTGCTCCCTACATCGACGCCGACGGCCGGTTACGAAGTGACTGCCGCGCCGGAGCCGACTCCCACTGAGGTTCCCGTGGCGCCAGCACAAACCCAGTCGCCTGCGCAGCCGATGCCGACTCCAACTCCGCCTCCGCCGACTCCCACTCCTGAGGACAAGCCATTGACCGATGCTGTGATGGTCAAGCGACTGGTCGGTGGTCTGGTTCTTCCGTCTCGCAAGACGTTCCGTCAGTGCGTCGATCAGTTCATTCCCAGCGACGCTCTTTACGAGCTTTACGTCAGTTCCTCGTACACGGGCAACGGCCTCTGGGTGGTCCAGTACCTCTACGGCGGCATCCCAAACCATGCTAGCGGCTACTACAACGAGCGAACGTCGGCGCTTATCCCCGGCGTAGTGCCGGCGGGCTGCTGATGCCAGGACAACGTCAGAGCGCGGCGGTGACTTTTTCCGCATGCGCGGCCTTGGCGCTTCTCTTCGCCGCCTGCGGCAGCAAGGACGATGCCGCCGCTCTTCGTGCCGAGGTTGTTGCGCTTCAAACGCAGGTCGCCCAGCCAACGCCGGCACCGATCGAACCGACCGCAACGCCCGCGCCTCGGCCCACGGTCACCGCTACGCCGACTTCAAATGCGCCCGTCGAGGAAGCGTTCGCGGGAATTCAGGATGCAATTGGCTTGGCGAAGGGCCTCGCGTCCTACGCCTTCCCGGTCACCGTTCCCGGCCTCTCTCAGGAGATCCGCGATGACGCCTGGAAACACCTTAGCGACCGGTGCGACTCTGTCGGTGTCATTACTGGTACTGTCCCACACGGAGATCCACTTGGGTCCTTCGGCATGAACGGTCGCCATTGGGTTGGCGATCTCTGGCCGCCTGCGTACGCCCGTGTTGGAAAGGCCGTCATCAACCTATGTCTACAGGTGCAGGCTTACAACGCGGGACGCGACACATGGGCGTCCGTCGCTCAGTTCTTCCCCGGAAGATACCGAGAGATGAAGTCGGCGATCGATGCCCTCCCCGATGAGTCTAACGCCCAACTCCGACGGGCAATCGCAGCTCTACAGTAGGCCACTGCGCCTCGCGCGTAGGTCATGTACGGTTTGTGCGACCGTCCCGTACGTGGTTACTGCAATTTCTGCACACGCTACCCGAACAGATGTACTACAATTCGACCGAATCGGCAGGGGGTCCGTAGACAATGCGTAGGGTTGCCGTCAGCACCGCCCGCGACAAATTCACCGATCTCGTGAACGAAGTTGCATACACGAAAGAGCCCGTCACGCTAACGCGACGCGGCCGGCCGCTAGCGATCATCGTTCCGATGGCCCAGGGCGATGCCGCTAGCACTACCAAGACAGCAGGGCGATCGCCCGCATAGAATGCCACCCGGTAGAGGTCAGCCGAGCGTCCCGTAGTCAGGCCCTGACGGGCGGAGCGTGGAGGGACGGAGCATGAAGAGGGCAATGGCCTGGTGGGTCCCGGCGAAGGGTAAACCGTTGCCCATGGCACCGGCATCGGTCGGGCTGGAACGAGATCTCGAGGACTGGATCGAGTCCGATGTAACGATCGCGGTGGACGATGTTCTGGTCATCGCGCGGCAGCCCATCACCGTGTGGGGAACGAGGCTCGACCTGTTGGGGATCGATGCGGAGGGCAATCTGGTCGTCTTGGAGCTCAAGCGGAAACAGACGCTCCGTGACACCGTTGCGCAGGCGATAGAGTATGCCGCGTGGGCGTCCAAGCTCACGGCCGAGGCCGTACTCTCGCTGGCCGACGACAAGTTCGGTGGACGCGAAGAATTCGAAGAGGCATTCCGAAAGAAGTTCGAGACAGACTTACCGGAAGTGCTCAACGAGGCGCAGCGTATCGTTATCGTGGCGCCAGAAATCGACGATGTGACCACGACGGTCGTTGATTACCTCGCCACGGCCTACAAGATGCCGATCAACGCGGCCTGGTTCGATGTATTTGACCAGGCGGATGGAGAGCGGGTCCTGGTCAGGCTCACGGTCGTCGAGGAAGAGCGGGCACGACAGCGGCCCCCCACTGACCACCGCCCGCCGGCAAAGACGCTCGACGACATGCGTTCGCTCGCTCTCCAGAACAACGCTCTGGAGCCGCTGAACGAGCTGCTCCAGCTTCACGAGGTTCTCCCGTCACTTGCCATCTATCAGACCAACCTCAACCTGCGCAAGAAGGCTCTGGATTACCCTTCCTACCTCGCGGGCATCTCCATCTACCCGAGTCAGCAGGGACACCCTGACTGCGTAACAATCGCACTCAATCCATCCAATCTCGCGCGGGTCTTCGGCGCGACTGAAGAAGCGGCGACAGAACTCGTCGTGTCTCTCCGGAGCGCGCTTCCCACGGTCCCGACGACATGGATCGGGTGGGAACGGTTCGAGGTCCGAACGGTGGACCAAGCGAGGACGGTTACTCAGCGACTCCGCGCGTTGGCACACGGGGGAGCCCAGGCCGCGCCGCTTCGGATCAATGGTGGCGGGTCTCAAACCGACGCGCCCAGCCCATTGCCAACAACGGTCTGAGGCGACCATGTTTCGCTACCAGCCCCTTCTCTTCCAGCCCGTTCCATCGCTTCTCGGCTACTCGCTGTCCGAGCTCGTCGAGGAGACGCGGGCAGTGCATTTCCCGGACATCGAGGATCACATCGAGGTGAGGTTCGCCGCCGAGAGCCCTCTGGCCTACATCGCCTCCGCCTTCATGGGCAGGGATCGCCACCTTGTCGTCTTCCACCCGGTACTGAACAACCCGGGGACTCCTATCGAGGTGATCTGCTTTATCGCGAAGCACGAGCTGACACACCTGCGATGCCCGCCCCGCGTCGTCGATGGATGGTGGGAGATGCACCCGCCAGAGTTCTGGGAGCACGAGGCGGAGATCGGCCCGGAACGCCACGCAGTATGGGCGTGGACCCAGCGAGCCCTTGGCAAGTGCCTCAGCCACGACGAGCACGGCTTCCGAGTTAGCGGCCGGTGGCGAACCATGCGAGAGATGCGTCGCCCACCCTACACGCCATCGTTACCCTTCAACGGCGAGCGCTGGGAGCGGGTCTGTCCCGAGGGCGGCGCCCAGCTCCACCTCCCACCTGACTGGGTCAAACGTCCAATGCCGATCCAAGACCCGGTCTCCGGTCAAAGCCACCATCGCCCTCGGAGCCGCTGAGCCGGCCATACGCGCGAAGCTGATTGTGTGGTTTCGGCGAGCGTCACGTACATGGACCCCCTGCCGGGGACGGAACAGGGGGATGCCTCTGGGCGACCCGGCCGGGTCAAGTCACGGGCCGCCGGTCGCTGGGCAGGGTCGCAGCCGGGCGCGAACAGGGAAAGTCCCATCGAGTTGCCTCTCGGCGCTGACGGCCACCACACGCAGCCACAGAGCCACTCTGCGGTTAGCGCCCCGGCAATCAGCCCCGAAGCGCGGCGTCCAATCCTCGTCAGCATTCACCCGATAATCTTCGAGAACATGGTGAGCCTGCGTCTTCAAACGGTAGAACTCAGATTTGAACCTGCCTGTCTTGCCTGCCGAATTCGCGACAGTTATCGGGTGACTTTCCGGGTGCTACTCCGATAGGACGGCGCGGGCTACCATCCGGGGGTTGTGGATTCCTCCGAGCTGACCGACATATTGGACCGCGGCGAGTCGCTCACGATCGAATTCAAGGCTGACCGCCATCTCGCCCTCACGGACGATGATCTCGCGGAGGTGGTGGTCTGTCTGGCCAACGGCGAGGGTGGCCTCATCCTAGGCGGCGTCGAAGACAACGGGAAGGTGACAGGGCTCGGCGCCAAGCGAGCCCGGGAAGACAGTGCACAGATTACAGCCATGCTGTTCAACAAGACTGAGCCGCCGCAGTCTTGCCGAGTCGATCGGGTTGCAACGTCCGACGGGGACGTGATCGTGGTATCCGTAGCTAAGGCGACCCGGGGGATCGTGGCTACAAGTGGCGGCAAGTGTGTGCATCGGGTGATGGGCACCAAGGGGCCGGAGTGCAAGCCGTTTCCGCCGAGCCAGCATGTTTCACGACTTACGGACCTGAATCTTCTGGATTACTCGGCGCACATCGTGCAGGGCACGACGATTGCCGACGTCGATCCCGTTGCGATGGGCAGACTGCGAAGTCTTCTCCGGGCGAGCGATGCAGCATTAGCAGAGCAGGGCGATGGAGAGTTGCTTCAGTCCCTGCAGCTTGCTGCCTGGTCGGCTGATGGGCCTCCGCCGCTGTATGTCGCCGGCCTACTTCTCGTGGGCTCGGAAGAAGCTATCAGGCGATACTTACCAACGCATCAAGTCGCTTTCCAGGTCATAGACGCCGATAGCCGCGTGGTGCGCAATGAGTTCTTGGGTGGACCGCTGCTTGTCGTCCTCGACCAAATGGAGACACGGTTCGACGCGCTCAACAACGAGGCAGAAGTTGAGATTGGCATGGTGCGGATTGGTATCCCTGACTACCCGCGGTCCTCATTTCGCGAGGGACTGCTCAACGCCCTTGTCCACCGCGACTATTCCCGTCTCGGGCCGATCCATGTCCAAATGCTCAGCGACCATCTGCTCATTGCTAACCCTGGTGGTTTTCCGGCGGGTGTGACCCTCGAGAACTTACTGGTCCATGAGCCCGTGGCACGTAATCCGCGCCTCGCCGAGACGCTGCTGCGCTTGGGATTGGTTGAACGAGCGGGACGCGGCATTGACCGCATCTACCTCAACCAGCTTCGCTCAGGTCGACCTGCCCCCGACTATTCTGAGTCAACTTCCGATGCCGTCAGACTCCGGCTACCCGGTGGGGCACCATCTCTTCAGTTCGTCAAGTTCGTCGTTGAGGAAGAACGGAAGTCGCAATTCACTTTGGGCGAGATGCTGGTGCTCAACGCGCTTCATGAACAGCGCCGAATCACGTCCGCAGACGCCCAGCGCATGCTGCAAGTCAGCCCTGCGGTGGCCTCTGGCGTGCTGCGCCGTCTTACTGAGCGGGGCCTGGTTCGACGAGCGGCGGCTCGGGGCGCATACGCGCTTACTGCCTCGGTTTACCGCGGGCTCAATGCCGCTGCAGAGTACGTTCGAGGCAAGGACTACGAGAAGATCCAGCAGGTGGCAATGGTCGAGGAGTACGTTTCCGCTCATGGTCGCATCGTCCGATCGCAGGTCGCCGAACTCTGCCGCATCAGCTCGGGTGAAGCCAAGCGGCTCTTGGTGGCCATGTGCAAGGCCGAGCGTTTGGAAGTCGTAGGAGCTCGGCGGCAGGCGTACTATCGGGCAGGCTCAGCCTTTGGCCTTGGGGCCAAGAAAATTGGACTTGAGCCAAAGCACTAAGCCAGAAACGGAACAGATGTCCTGTTTCTAGAATCGAACAAACGTTCACAACGTCTATCCTGTGCTTTGGACTTAGGCCAAACAAAGGCCAAACTGGCTCTGCACTGCGCGCTCTCTAGGCCCAAAGCAATTCACCCGATAACTGAGGCCGTTTCGCTCGCCGCCCCGCTCCTGCGGCCCTACCGCACCCGCCGCGCTAGTCCGAAGACAGATGCTCTATTCCACTGAGCTACAGCCGCACGCGCGAATGGCTCGGCCCGCCGCCGAAGCCCTCGCTCACATGATGTGTCGCCAACCCCCGCGGCGGTCAAGTGCCGCCCCTACAGGCGGTCCTTGCGCTTCTGGAGCACGTAGAGGGCGAGCGCCAGCACGACGATCAGGACCGCCATCCCCGCCCAGCACACGAAAATGTTGGCGTCGAACACGCCCCCGAACTTCTCGTCGATGCCGTTGTAGGCGAGCGTCTTCGTCTCGGGACTGTTCAACGCCGCCATCCCGGGCAAGGTGCACCCCGACATGTCGCCTGTGCAGCCGGCGACCGTAAGCCCGCCCGCGGCCACGAGCGCCTTGAACGCCCAGGCAGTGCTCGTGATGCCCCCAAGCACCACGCCTGCCGGTCCGAGCGACTCCAACGGCACGAGCCCACCCGAGAAGACCACCTGGAGGACGATCAGGCCGATGATCAGCATCATCGCCTGCTCTTCGCGCCGCGTGAGCGTCGAGATGAGCAACGCCCACATCACGCCCGAAATCACCGCCAGCACGAGCGTCACGTACAGCTCGAAATAGCCCTGCGCATCAACGCCCGGCCAGCGGATCCACAGGATTTTCACGGCAACAAGCACCGCGCCGTGGTAGAGCGCGAACAGCGATCCGATGGCGATCTTCGAGCCGAGATACGGCCAGACTTTGAGCGAGACCGCCCGTTCTCGCGCGTAGATCGGCGCCTCCTTCACGATCTCCCGGACCGAGCTGAGCGAGCCGATCAGGAACGGGATAAGCGCGCCAAGGAAGAACATCGTCATCGCCGTCGAGCCCGAGCCCGTCTTGCCGTCCAGCACGTCACGGGGCCAGGCAACCAGGTCAATCAGCGACAGCGCCGGCGCAAGCAAAAACAGCAGCGCGAAGTTCACGTGGTCGCGCCGGATGAGATCGAAATAGCGCGCGGAGAGCACCCGCAACTGATGCAGCGCAGACGACGTGCGGCCGGCCGGCGGCGCCACCTGGCGAGGCATCGAGCTGAATCCTGCCGGCGCCGTCGGGCCGCTCTGGCCGGCGAGCCTCGCCGCCACGAACTCCTGGTACTGGCGCGATGCCCGGTACGTCGCCGCCCACTCCTCCGGCGACTTCTCGGAACCTTCGAGCTTCTCGTAAATACCGTCGAAATCGTCGACGCCGAAGTACGCCAGCGCCTGGTCGGGTGGGCCAAAGTAGGCCAGGTTCCCGCCCCGCGCCAGGAAGAGCACCTGGTCGCAAAGCATCACGTTCTTGGTCGCATGCGTGATGAGGAGAATCGTGTGGCCGTCGTCGGCCAGCTTGCGCAGGAGCCGCATGAGCTGGCTCTCGGTGCCCGGGTCAAGCCCTGACGTTGCTTCGTCGAGAAAGAACAGGCCTGGCTGCGTGAGGAGCTCGGCCCCGATGGAGACCCGCTTCCGTTGCCCGCCGCTGAGCTGGCCGATCGGCGTCTCGCGCCGCTCCTGCAGGCCCAGCGTCTGGATCACCGCCTCGACTCGCTGCAGCCGTTCCGTCTCCGGCGTGTCGTCCGGGAGGCGGAGCTCCGCTGCGTAGGCGAGCGCGCGGGCGACTGGCAGCTCGCGGTGCAGGATGTCGTCCTGGGGCACGTAGCCCAGCGTCGTGCGGAACGCCTGGAAGTGGTCGTACAGCGACGTGTCGTTGAGCAGGACGTCGCCGTCCGTGGCTGGGCGCAGCCCGCTCAGCGCGCCAAGGAGCGTCGATTTCCCCGATCCGCTGACACCCACGACGGCGACGAACTCTTGCGGCTCGACCACGACCGAGATGTCCTTCAGCAGATTCAGCCGCTCGCTCACCCGCTGGTTGAGGCGAAGGGCCGTCAGCCGGATGTTCTGGGAGCTGTCTTCGCGCCGGATCGCCTCGTGGCTGAGATGCAGGCGGATCGGGCCGACCTGGATCACGTCGGTTGGGGCCAGGACCCGTGATTCGCCCCGTGCCAGCCGCACACCGTTCACGAACGTCCCGTTCGTCGAGCCAAGGTCCTGGATCAGGCGCTGCCCCGACGTCATCGAGAGCTGTGCGTGGCGCTGCGAGATCGTTGGGTGCGTGAGCTGGAGGTCGCAGCTCGCCGCCCGCCCGATGGTGATCGTCTGGCGGCCCGCCAGCCGGACCTCCTGGTCTTGGGGCTGCTCCCCTTCAACGGCCGGGATTGCCGCCGCCAGCCGGAAGCGAAGTGCCACGCCGTCGCCAATCGTCAGCACGTCCCCGTCGCGCAGGACATGGCTCTGAACACGGACTCCGCCGACGCTGATGCCGTTCGTCGCGCCCAGGTCCGTCGCCGTGTACGTGTCTCCGGTCCGCCTGAGGACGAAGTGATGGCGAGAAACGACGTCCTCGGGAATGACGATCTGGTTGTCTGTCTCGCGCCCCACCGCGACCTCCGAACCCTCGAGGTTGACTTCGCGACTGCCGGCGCGCGTCGTGATCTCAAGCCGGGCGCTTGGAGGGGGCGCGACCACCGTCGCGCCGGGAGGAGCCGCCGGCGCTGCGGACGCACCCGCCACGATGGTCGCGCCCGGCCCGGATCCAGCGGCGGCCACCCCCGAGTCCCCAAGCACCAGCGCAACGTCCGCGACCGTGATGGAATCGCCCGGACGCACGGCGATCGGAACTCGTGGCTCGACCTCCCGCCCGTTCACCTTCGAGCCGTTGGCGCTGCCGAGGTCCAGGAACACCAGCCCCGATGACCCGGGCATGAGCGAGGCGTGGTGACGCGAGACGTCCAGGCTCTCGAGGATCACTTCGTTGTCCGGGGCGCGCCCGATCGTCAGGGTTCCCTCGATCGGGTAACCGCGAACGCCCGAGGAGGACGTGACGGTCAGCGTGGCGCCCATGCGTGAATCCGCCTTCCCATGATCTCGCCGCACATCCTAGGCCGAAGCGCCTGAAGCCGCACGGCCGAACCGGCCCAACGCACCAACCCCTCCGTCCGATCCGCGCGAGCCGCCCGCCGAAACAGGGGTCTGCAATGGCCCTAGATAAGCGCCAGCATCACGCCTGAATTTGGTTAGCCCTATCGCTTCAACCGCGGAGATCTGAAAGATCGACGGGAACTGGCCGATTCTTTGGACAGCCGGTCACGAGATTCGGGCAGCCGGTCGCGGGCGCGAGAAATGCGGCCCGGAGTCGCCTGGACCGCTCCCTCGGGGGGACGGCTGTCGCTCCGTCGCGGTCCTCGTCGAGGCTGGTGTGAAGTCGCGCCCCGGAGGTGCGAGGTGAACTGCCCGGCGTGCCAATCAAGCCTTTCCGATACGGCGCGCTTCTGTACGCGCTGTGGCGCCGCGGTTGTCGCCGCCGGAGCCGCTGGAGCAGCCGCCGCGGCGGCTGCCGCACAGTTTGCGCAGGAAGGCGCCACCCCCGTTTCGTCCGCCCTGGACGGGGCGGAAGCCCCCGGCTCGCAAGCGGAATCACTCGCCGGCGCTGGCGGGTCTGGAGGTAGCCCCGAGCTGTTGAGCGGAGCCGGCCCCACCCGGATCCTCGATCTCTCGCAAGCGCCGCCGGCCCCTCAGCCGATCGCGCCCCCGTCCGCATCGAGTGCCCTGACCCGCGTGCCGCTCGAACCCCCGTCGCCTTCGACACCCTTCTCGGCGCCCACGATCGTTGCCGAAGCTCCGCCCACGCAAGCCTTCGCACCCCAGGCGTTTTCCCAGCCGTCGCCCGGGGGCTTCTGCCCTTCCTGCGCGCAGCCAACTCGGCTCGGCGCCCAGTTCTGCAACAACTGCGGATCGTCGCTCCTCGGAGGTCGTGGACCCGTTCCTGGGGCGGGCGCGGGCCGTGGCTGGATCCGGCTGGCCGGGCTTGCGGCCGCCGCTCTTGCTGCCGCCGGCATCGGCGGGTTCTGCGTCCTCTTCTACGACACCGGCGGCAGCGCCAAGACCGCCCCGGCCAGCACCGCGTCTGCAACCGCCTCGAAAGACGGCGCGGGCGGCGGCGCCTCGCCCAGCCCTTCGAGCTCCAGTGCGGCCACGCAGTCGCCCTCGCCGTCTCCCGGCGGAACCACCACGCCAACCTCTGCCACGGTTCCGCCGGCCTCGGCCTCCGAAGCGCAGAGCGGAACGACAACGACCCCGCCCACCAATCCCCCACCGCCCCCTCCGCCGAATGCGACCGCGACGCCCCTCCCAACAGCAACGCCGATCCCCCCGACCGCCACTCCGATCCCGCCGACTGCGACGCCGCGCCCGCCAACGGCCACGGCAACGCCAACGCGCATGCCACCCACGCCGACGCCGGTCAGCTACTCGTTCACCGCCAGCCTCGATCAGAGTTCGTACTACTGGGGCGAAACAGCCCAGGTCTGTTACACGATGAGCCCGCCGAACATCGGCTTCGACCTGTACTTCTCACAGGCGTCGCCGAGGTCGGGCCTTATCGCCGCCTGGTCCGACAATGGGATCGGCGGCGGGGACTGCGTCTCGGTCAAGATGGAATCCATCGATCTGGGCGAGATCAATGTCATGATTCAGGCTGTGATCAATGGTCAAACCTTTTCGCGGTATTGGCACATCCACGTCTCCGGGATCATGTGAACGAAGAAGGGGCGACGGGACCGGGGCCCCCCGGCTTTGCCCCGGCAGGCGAAGGATCAGTCGCTGAGAATGTCCACGTCCGTTTGCCGAAGTGTTCGGGACTCAGGACTCGGGACTCGGGACTCAGGACTCAGGACTCGGGACTCGGGACTCAGGACTCGAGACTCGGGACTCACCCCTCGCCACTCACCCCTCCCCGGCGTACATTCGCCCCATCATCCCCGGGGGCCCCACATGCTTACGCCCGCCGACGACTACCTGGTCCACCAGACGCCGCACACCTTCGACCGCGTCTTCACGAGCGACCGCAACTTCTACGACCGCTACTTCTTCAACGGCTACCGGCGCGACGGCGACGTCTACTTCGCCCTCGCCATGGGCGCCTACCCGAACCTCGGTGTCTTCGACGCTGCCTTCAGCGTCGTCCGCAACGGCAAGCAGCGCACGGTCCGCGCCTCGCGCCTGCTCGGGCACGACCGCATGGACTCGAAGGCTGGACCGATCACCGTCCAGGTCGTCGAGCCCCTCAAGAAGCTGCGCATCCGGGTAGCGAAGAACCCGTGGGGCGTCACCGCCGACCTCCTCTTCGAGGCCCGATCGCTCCCCTTCGAGGAGGACCACTTCTATCGTGAGAGCCGCAACGTGCCCGTCATGGATTACACCCGGATGACGCAGCATGGCTCCTGGAGCGGCAAGCTCACCGTCGACGGCGTGTCGTTCAACCTCGGCGACGACACCTGGTGGGGTTCCCGCGACCATTCCTGGGGCATCCGCAACGTCGGCGGCCGCGACCCCCGCGGCGCTCCGCCCGACCAGCTGCCCCAGTTCTTCTGGAACTGGGCGCCGCTCAACTTCGACGACCTCTGCACCCTCTACACCGTCTCCGAGCACGCCGACGGCACGCGCTGGCACCAGTCTGGCGTCGCGATGACGCCCTACCCGGATGCCGTCGCCCAGGCGTGCGAAGTCGATCACGAGCTGACCTTCCAGCCCGGCACGCGCTGGCTGCAGAAAGCCACGATCACGATGCGGCCGGCGAAAGGGCGCGAATTGGAGATCCACTTCCAGCCCCTCTACCACTTCCTCATGAAAGGCATCGGCTACGGCGACGCGAAGTGGGGCCACGGCATGTGGGTCGGCCCGAACGAGGTCGACGGCGTCGAGTACGACCTCGCCAGCGAGGCGCCGATGCAGAATCTCCATGTCCAGACCGTGTCGCTGGTGACGGCGGGCCGGCGCAAGGGCCTCGGTATCTTCGAGGTCATCGCCCTGGGTCCCCACAAGAAGTACGGCTTCAAGGAGCTGATGGACCCGGCCAGGTGAGCTAATTGCGGCCCGGTGGAGTGGTCGTCGTGGCCGCCGAGTTCTCGTAAACCTGCGCCATCCCTTCCAGGACGATGTCGCAGAGTTCGAGGATGTTCTCGATTGCCTCGAACGCGTCTTCCTGCGGCAGCGCCGCTTCCGTCGCGATCTGCGACGCCGTCTCCTCGAGCGATCGGCGCATGCTGTTGAACGTCGTCACCGCGCTCGTCAGGCCCATGCCCGCGTCCACCAGCTGCCGGCCGTACTCGCGCCCGATCGTCCGCGCGTCGTCCGTGAAGCGTTCCTTCTTCGAATCAGAGGCGATGTAGCGCGCGAACAGGTCGACGAGCTGGCGGCCGAGCAGCCGAAGGCGGTCGCGCGCGTCGTCGCTGAATCCCTCGAACACGGCCGTTGGATGGCCCACGCGGGTCCTGCTCATGCGCCGTTTCACCCGCCCCAGCGCGATGTCGCTGATCCTGTCCGTGTCCCGCGATGGGGCGCTCGTGGCGTTGGCAACGATCTGGCGAAGGTCGTCTTCGAGGATGCGGCGGTGCCCGCCCCGTGTCCGGAACGAGCGCACCTCGCCTGCGTCAGCCCATCGCCGGATCGTCGATTCGCTCACGCCGAGGAGTTCGGACGCGGCCCCCAGCGTGAGCCACGTTTGCCGGCCGGCTGCGTTCGCGGACGAATCAGGCACGTTTCGAAACCTCTCAAACTTGCGCGAATGATTCCAGCACCGGCCCAGCCTGTCAATCACCAATTCTGCGCAACGCGGCGCCGCTCCGGCGGCCGCCCAGCGTCTCGGGATCAGAACGAGTCATGGCGCCGTGCCGGTATCTCGGCGGCACGCCGGACCGCGTCGTCGCCGAAGCGCTCCCGCACAGCCGCCATCGCCTCCGCGAGCCGGTCCGATTCGATGCCTTCACCCAGCCGCAATTGGCGCCCTCGCTCTTGTAGGTTCGTCACCCCCAGCCCGATCAAGCGCACCGGCCGGCAGCCGTTCTCCGCCCATGCGCGCTCGAACAGCGCTACCGCCTCGGCGAACACGTCGTCGGCGAGTGCCACCGGTTGTCCCGGCGAATGCGATCGCGAGAGCGTTTCGAACGGCGGGAAGCGCAGCTTCAGCGTCACCGTTCGTCCCGCGCGCTCCTGCGAGGCCAGGTCGCTCGCGACCCGTTCGGCTTGCCCCCGGAGCACGGCTCGCAACACGTCGCGCGAGGGCTCGTCCGCCTCGAACGTTGTCTCGCGGCTGATGGACTTGTTCGGCCCGTGGCCGGAGAGCACCGGCGCGTCGTACACACCCAGCGCCCGCTCGTGCAGCTCCCGTCCCTGCCGCCCGAACCGGCTTTCGAGCGCGGGAACCGGCGCCGCCGCCAGGTCGCCAATCGTCCTGATGCCCAGCCCTGCGAGCGCCGCCGCCGTCTTTGGCCCGACCATCGGCAGCTCGCGGATCGGCCGCGGCGCGAAGAATGCCGCCTCTTCGCCTGCTGCGACAGCCACGAGCCCGTCGGGCTTCCCAGCGTCGCTCGCGACCTTCGAGACCAGCTTGTTCACCGACACGCCGGCCGACGCGGTGATGCCAATCTCATCGCGGACACGCTGCCGGATCGTTGCCGCGATCGCGGGCGCGTCGCCGAAGAGGAGCTCGCTCCCTGCAACGTCCAGATACGCTTCGTCGGCGCCCGCGGGTTCCACCAGCGGCGTGTAATCGCGAAGGATCGCATGAAACGCCTTCGAGGCGCCGCTGTAATAGTGGTAGTCCGATTCGAGGAAGGCCGCCTGCGGGCAGAGCTGCCGCGCCCGGCCGACAGGCATCGCCGAGCGCACGCCGAATGCCCGCGCCTCGTAGCTGCAGGTGTTCACGACGCCCCGGCTCCCCAGCCCACCCGCAACGACGACCGGTTTCCCCCGCAGCTCCGGCCGGCGCAACAGCTCCATCGACACGAAGAACGCGTCGAGGTCCACGTGGATGACGGTCGCGCGCCGGTCGCTCATATGTTCGGAAGTATAGCCGCGTGGCCACCTTTTGCCGAGGTGGCTCATCCCGCGCGCTCCCGCTCTTGCTATCCTGCGCGCATGGCGACAATCGCGGTCATTGGCTCCGGCGCCGTTGGCAGCTACTACGGCGCCATGCTCGCCCGCGGCGGCCACGATGTACGCTTTCTCCTCCGTCGCGATCTGGAAGCCGTCCAGCAGCGCGGTTTCGACATCCGCAGCTACCAGGGCGACTTCCGTCTGGAGGCGGTGACCGCCGCCGGCCGCCCCGAAGATCTCGGCACCGTCGATTGGGTCGTCTGCTCGCTCAAGACCACAGCGCTCGACGAAGCCCGCGCCCTCATCGAGCCGTGTGCGGGGCCGGACACTCGCATCCTCGCCCTCATGAACGGCCTCGGCATCGAGGAGCGCTGTGGCGAATGGTTCGAACCCGCCCGCGTCTTTGGTGGGATGGCGTTCGTCGGCGTGAATCGTGGCGCGCCGGGCGTCATTCACCACCTGGCTTACGGTCGCGTCTCGATCGGCCACCTTCGGGACGATCCGGCCGAGCTCGACAGTCTTCGGCGCCTGCTCGAATCCGGCGGAATCGCCGTCGTCGCCTCGCCCAACCTCCGCTACGCCCGCTGGGACAAGCTTTGCTGGAACGTTCCGTTCAATGGCCTCAGCGTCGCCGCCGGCGGTGTCGGCACGCACGTCATCATCGGTGACCGCGAACTCCGGGCCACCGCCGAGCGGGTCATGCGCGAGGTAATCACGATCGCCAACGCCGACCTTGCACGCGCCGGCAGCCCGGCCCGGATCGGCGAGGAGCAGCAGGTCCGGGCGATGTTCCAGCAGACGGAGGTCATCGG
>JAKALX010000201.1 GCA_021823905.1 Chloroflexota bacterium
GACGATTCTCCGGCACGTCTCGGATCCCACTATCGCGGCGCTCTCGCTGATGGTCGCTGGCGTGGCGCTGATCGCGGCGGTGGTGATGCTCGCGCGAATGCGGGAACGGAGGAGCCAAGGGGCAGGGGAAGCGGGCGGAGGGGCTCCGCGCCCGGCCGGCGTGTAAGAGTGCTCCGCTCGGCCAGAGAGGATGAACCAGGAGGGGGGGCATTGCAGGCTACCCTTGCCCCTCCTGGTTCGTTGCCTCCGAAGGGGCCCGGAGGCAACTGGCTGAGACGCCTATAGGAACTATCGGTCAGCCAGATGGGCTACTTGAGGGTTTTCCCGAATGCGCTGACGACGCCTGCCGTCGTTGAACGCCGGGAAACGCTGGAATCGCCGCCGCCGGCGGGCTAGGATGCAGCGACACTTTCTCGAAGGAGAACCGATGCCGCCATGGGAGACAAAAGCCCCAAGAACACCGCGAAAACGACCAAGCAGAAGACCGACCACAAGACCAAGGCGCCAGCCAGCGCGCCAAAGAAGTAGCCGGAGCGGGAGCGTTCCCGGGCGGGCGTGGTAGGCTTCGAAGCCTGGCGCCCGGAGGGAAGCCGTGCCCCTGATCCCAGAGCCCGCGGAAAGCCGCTACCACGCGATCGCACGAATCGCGGCGGGGGTGGCTCTTGCTGTCGTCGCCTGGGCGGCGCTCGCGGCCTGCAGCGACTCGGGTAGTGGCGCCGAAGCGACGGCAACGCCGGCGAAGCAGTTGACCCGGTTCGAGCAGTGCCAGCGCGAAGCCGGCAAACGGGCGGGCGCGAGCTGTCCCAGGGCCGCGAAAACGCTGGCCGAAGCTTCGCGCGACGACATCAACGAGTTCTGGGACCAGGCGTTCCGCGGCGGCGGCCGGCCGTACGAGGCGCCAGCCGATTTCGTCGCCTACGACAAGCCGATTGACACCGGCTGCGGCGAATCCGAGCCGGACAACGCCTTCTATTGCGGCAAAGACCATGCCATCTACTACGACGTCCGGTTCCTCGGCCGCGAATTCGCGAGCCACGGCGAGTACGCGCCCGTGTTCATCATCGCGCACGAATGGGGCCACCTGGTCCAGGCGAACCTTGATCTGCTGGCCGGCGATTCGCTCTATTCGATCGACGTCGAGTTGCAGGCGGACTGCTTCGCGGGCGTCTACATGCAGGATGCGCAACTGCGGAAGCTCGTCGTCGAGAAAGATTTGGACTCCGCGGTTGTGGCGCTCTTTCACGCCGGCGATGAGGTCGGGACACCCTGGAACGACCCGGCGGCCCACGGGACCGCGGGCGAGCGGATCGACGCGTTCAACGCCGGTTTCACGGAAGGGATCGACGCATGCATGGATTGAGCCCGTGTACCGAGAGCTAAAGCCGGAGGACCACCAGCGGATCGCGGGGCTGCGCGGCGAGCCGGTGCCGGACGTGCTCCTGCTGGTGGGGATGTTCGCCGTGCACGAGGGGGCGGAGCGGTTCGCCGCGTACCTCGAAGAGACGAAATACAACACGCGGTTTCCCGGCTACCTGGCGAAGCATCGCGGCCTGAACATCGCCCTGTCCGCGGCGTTCGGCGGGCCGATGGCGGCGATGCAGGCGCACACCTGGTGCGGCGCGGGCGTGCCGATCGTGGTCCAGCTCGGCTGGTTTGGTGCGCTGCAGCGCGGGATGAAGCTCGGTGATGTCATCGTGCCGCGCCACGCGGAGCGCCAGGATGGCGTTTCGGACTGGTACCTGCCGAAGGGCATCCTGGCCGATTCGACACCCGAGCTGGACGACGCGATCTGCGGGCAGCTCGAGGCGCGGAACATCCCGGTCGGGCGGCACGCAATCTACAGCACGCCGGCGCTGCTCGCGGAATCGCGCGAGGTCATCGCGGACTGGAGCCGGCATGGCTACCAGGGCGTGGACATGGAGACAGCGGCGACGTTCGCGGTGGCGAAGTCGCTGGGGGCGAAGCGCGCCGCGGCGCTGATCCGGCTCGACGACCTGGTCGCGGAGGAGCACAGCATCGCCGAGCCGATGGCGCGCGACGCGCGGTCGTTCTTGCGCGAACGCGAGTGCGAGGTGCTCTACGCGGCGATCGACGCAGTCGCCGCCAGCATGGAACGCTGAACGGACCGGTGCGGCGTTCAGGGCGCGGTCTGTGAATCGTGAATCGTGAATCGTGAATCGTGAATTGCTCGCGCGTTGCTGATGAGCAGCTCGGAGATTGGCGCGCGGCCGGAACCCTTCGAGTTGATCGCGCGGGACATCTGGACCGCCTGGATGTCGTACGCGCGGCCGGCATAGAGTTCGTGGATCGCCGGGTGGTCGGAATTCGAGAGCAGCGCGGAGACCCCGCGGCGCGTGAGGTCGTCGAACGCGTCGCGCAGCCGTTCCTGGTCCGCCGGACCGAAATCGCCGCTGGTGTAGGCGGTGAAGCTCGCAGTGGCGCTCAGCGGGTGATAGGGCGGGTCGAGGTAGACGAAGTCGCCGGGCTCTGCGCGCTCGCAGGCGGCAGCGAAATCGAGGACTTGCAGATCGGCGTGAGCGAGCGCCTTGCTTGCCGCGAGGAGACCTTCGCGGTCCAGCACGCGGGGGTTGACGTAGCGGCCATGGGGAACGTTGAAGCCGCCGGAGGCGTTTACGCGATAGAGGCCGTTGTACCCGGTCTTGTTCAGGAAGATGAAGCGCGCGGCGGCGGCCACCGGATCCAGCAGCGGGCGGGCGCGAACGTCGAGGTAGAAGCGGCGGCGGCCCTCGTCGTCCAGCGCGAGATAGCGGCCGGAGATGTCAGCGAGCGCGGCGACGAGCCCATCCAGGTTGTCGCGAACGGCGCGGAAGGCGGCGATCAGCTCCTGGTTCGCGTCGGAGAGGCAGGCCTGGAGGCCAGGTCGAGCCTCTTCGAGGGCAAAGAAGACCGCTCCCGCGCCGAGAAACGGCTCGTGGTAGCGAGAGAAGCTCGCGGGCGCTTCCGCGACGATGCGCGGGGCGAGCTTCGCCTTGCCGCCTGCCCATTTCACGAACGGTTTCGCCATGTGCGGATTGTGGAGCGGCGGGAGGTTGTGGGTAAGCAGCGAGGGGCGTGTCGCTTGCGCTCCACGTACTGAACGCGGCGGGAAGTTGTGGGGTCAGCGGCGGGGCGATTCGGAGCGTATGATTGGTGGGACAGTCCCACCAGGAGGTGCGGAATGGGAACTCTGAGAGTCGACAGCAAGGGCCGGTTGACGTTGCCGAGGGGGCTGCGAGACGAACTCGACATCGGCCCTGGAGACACCGTCTTCTTCGAGCGGGAGGGATCGGTCCTTCGACTTGCGAAGGCCGCAAACCCGTTCGACGTGCTGGCGACCGGCGCCGTGGCGGAGTGGCGGGCAGGCGGCACGACGTCCCTTCGAGCGCACGCGCGGAACCGCCGGGCGGACGTGAATGGCGACAAAGGATGAGCCGTTCGCGGTTGAGCTGACGCGACAGGCCGAGAAAGACCTCCGCAAGCTGCGAGGGAGAGCCGACGAGCGTGCACTAGAGGCGCTATCAGGCCTGGAGCAGGATCCGTTCGCCGGGCATCGGCTCACTGGCGCGATGTCCGACGTCCGTTCGCTGGAGTTCTCTTCGGTCGGTGGCGCGTACCGCGCCGCATACGTCGTTCTCGTTCCCGAGCGGGTGTGCGTCGTGTTCATGATCGGCGCGCACGAGGGCTTCTACCGCGAAGCCGAGCGGCGAGCTGCGGCCCTCCAGAAACAGGGCAAGATCTGAATTGACCGCGGACGACGCCACGTTCGACCGCCTTGCCGCCGCGTTCCGGCGGTTTGCGGCGTACGAGACGCGCGAGAATCTTTCGCCGCTCTACGAGCGCCTTTCGCTCGTGGTGGCTGAGGACCGGGATCTGCTCGAACTGGCCGCGCACGCGATGCCGGGCCAACCACCGCCGAACATGCTCTTCGCGGCGGTCCAGGGCGTGCTGACCGAACATACCGACGATCCGCTGGCGGCCTGGTACCCTGGGCTCGCCAACGGCAGGGCGCCGGACGGCGATCCCGGCAGGGCGTTCCGGGCGTTCGCACTCGGCCACCGCGCGACGATCGTGGCGCTGCTTGAATCGCGGATGGTGCAGACGAACGAGGTGCGGCGCTCTGCACTTCTCTTTCCGGCTTTCGTGGAAGTCCAGCGCGAGGCTGGAGGCCGGCCACTGGCGCTCATCGAGATCGGGCCAAGCGCGGGGTTGAACCTGAACTTCGACCGCTACCGGTACCGCTATGGCTCGTTCGAAACGGGTGATGCCGATTCGCCCGTGCTCCTCGATTGCGAACCGGAGGGAGCAATGCCGCCGGTGCAAAGCGGTTTCCCGGCGGTCTTTTCGCGCATGGGCATCGACCTGCGGCCAATCGACGCCCGGAACGAGAAGGATGTCCGCTGGCTGCGGGCCCTCGTCTGGCCGGAGCACGACGACCGGCGGGCGCTTCTCGATCGCGCCCTGGCGGTGGCTCGCGAATATCCGCCGCGACTGCTCAGGGGCGACACCTTCGAGCTGCTGCCGGGCGAAATCCGCGACGCCGCACCAGGGACAGCCGTCTGTCTGTTTGCGACGTTCGTGCTCAACCAGTTCACGCCCGGGATGCTCGAACGGCTCGCCGCGACGCTGGCGGCGCTCTCGCACGAGCGGGAGATCTGGATGGTCGTGCTCGGCGCGAGCGAGTTCATCCGGCCGGACCGCGCGACGCCAGAGTCGTGGACGTCGCTCTGGCTGCTGCGCTTCCAGGACGGCGTCCGGGAGGTGCGTCACCTCGCGCGCTGCAATCCGCACGGGCGGCGAATCACCTGGGGAGCGGCGGCGCCTGCGTGAACGGCGAGGAGCGGATTCGCTGCCGTACAATAAGGGCATGACGCAGTTCCGGATCGACGTGAAGCGGCTGCCCGAGGAGATCGACGAAGTGCTCGCGCACGCCGCGGCGGGCGACGAAGTGCTCATCGAGCGCGACGGGAGTGTGGTTGGGGAGTTCCAGCCTCGGCCCCGGCCCGACCTGCCGAAGGGTAGCCTCGCCGGGTTCATCCTCGCGCGGCGGAAGAGTCCGCCGATCGACGACGATTTCGTAAAGGCCGTTGAAGAGGCCGTGGCAGCGGGCAATCAACCTGCCGAACCGTCCCGTTGGGAATCCTGATCGACACGTCGGTGCTCATTCGCATCGAACGTGACTGGCGAAGTTCCCGGGCGCTGGACATCAGCGTCTTGCCCAATGACTGCGCCATCTCCGCGATTACCTACTCTGAACTCTGCTCTGGACCCCTCCGGGCCGTGACCGTCGAGCAACGCGAGCGATCACGCAGGTTCATCCGCGACCTCATCTCCTGGCTTGATGTGATCCCTTTCGACAGCCGGTGCGCGGAGGTGCGAGCGGAGATTCACGAGCACTTGCGTCAGCGCGGCATGCTCATCGGCGAGCGTGATTTGCAGATCGCGGCAACCGCGCTCGCCGGCGGCCACCAACTGGCGACGCTAAACTTGAGCGAATTCGAGCGTGTTCCGGGCCTCGAAGTCGTCACGCTCCCAACGCCCTCCTGATTTCGCCCCGATCCGCTACGATGCGCCGCATATACCTGGGGAGGACGATATGGCTGACGCGCATCCGCTGCCGACCGAGGACGAGGTCCTCGGCTACTTCGAACGCTGCAGCAACTGGGGCCGCTGGGGCCCGGATGACAGCGCGGGGACGATCAACCTGATCACGGCCGAGAAGCGGCGCGAAACGGCGGCGCTGGTGCGCAGCGGCCGGAACGTCTCGCTGGCGTTCCCGCTGAACACGATCGGCGGGCCCGGAAACTGGAGCCCGGCGCAGCACTTCATGCGCTGGGGTGAGAGCTACTCGATGGACTACATCGGGATGTACTACCACGGCTACGCGACCACCCACATCGACGCGCTCTGCCACATCTTCTGGCAGGGCAAGATGTGGAACGGCAAGCCAGCGCTTGCACAGATGACCACAGAAGGCGCGCGATCGGCGTCGGTTGACGCCTGGTCGAACGGGATCACGACCCGTGGCGTGCTGATCGACATTCCCCGCTTCCGGGGCGTCCCGTTCGTGACCGCGGAGGAGCCGGTGCGCGGCTGGGAGATCGAGGCGGCCGCGGCGCGGGAGGGCGTCGAGCTGCGCGCGGGCGACGCCGTGGTGGTCTACAGCGGCCGGGCGGCCTACCACGCCGCCAACCGCGAGGCCGTTCCAGGGCTTCCTCCCAGTCCCGGGCTCCACGCCGACTGCATGCCGGTTCTGAAACAGCATGACGCGGCCTTGCTCTGCTGGGACATGATGGACGCGCGGCCGTCGGGCTATGACGCCTTCGGACCAGGTGGTGGACTGCCCGTCCACGTGCTGGCGATCGTCTACATGGGCATGCCGTTGCTCGACAACGCGCGGCTGGAGCCGCTGGCGGAGGCCTGTGCAGCCGAGGCCCGCTGGGAGTTCCTGCTGACCGTGAACCCGCTGCACGTACGCGGCGGCACGGGCTCGCCGGTGAACCCGATCGCCGTGCTCTAGACCGACCCGCTACGCGGCGGGAGCGCGGCTGACGATGCTCACGACATGGCAGCGATCTCGGCACGCCAGGCGCCCGCGCCTCCCTCGTTCCCCTGGGGCCGTGCGGCGTGGCTCTCGTTCGAAGTGGCTGGCTGGCTGCTGCTCTGTCTCGGAGCGCTCGCGGTCGCACTGACAACGCTGGGGCCCACACTCTTCGGCTGGCAGTCCGCCGTCGTGAGGAGCGGCAGCATGGAGCCGGCGATCCACGCGGGAA
>JAKALX010000202.1 GCA_021823905.1 Chloroflexota bacterium
GCCGTCTTCCATTACCGCAGGCGCGTCCGTTGGCTCCAACCCCGCCCGCCTTGCTACACTCGCAGGTGGAGAGGTGTCCGAGTGGTTGATGGTGCCGCTCTCGAAAAGCGGTGTGGCGCAAGTCACCGGGAGTTCGAATCTCCCCCTCTCCGCCATCGGTCCTCCGGCGTCTGTCCCCGCCTGGCCGCCGGCCGGCGTTAGTTCATCGAGCCCATGCCCTCGAACTTCTTCCGCCTGTAGTCGGTTACCTGCTCGCGCGTGTGGCTGAGCAGCTCGTCGATGATCTCCGCGAGCAGCGCTACCCGGTCTGCCGCCGGCTCCGTCTCGATCAGCCGTTGCTTCACTTCCTCGTCGGTCTGTAGCCACGGCCCCAGGAAATCGACCAGCCCGTGCGGCGACGCCGGCAGTTTGAGCCCCTTCGCCCACTGGTCGCTCAGCGAGAGCGCAAGCCGGAAGTAGGCCGGGAAGGTGAGCCGCACCGTTTCGAGCGCGCGGTCGAGCCGCTCGTTGGGCGTGCCCGGGGCGTCTTCGATGAGCTCGATCTTGCCGAACGGGTACGGGCGCGGCGGCAACCGCCGGACGAGCCGGAAGCGCTGGACGCCCCGCGCCGCGATCACGAACCGCCCGTCGTCCGTCTCGCCGCTCTCCTCGATACGCGCCGTGGTCCCCACGTTGTAGGGAATGGCGCCTTCGCCAACCTCTTGCCCCTCGCGGATGAGCAGCACGCCGAACACGCCGCCCGATTCGAGCAGTTCCCGGACCATGACCCGGTAACGCTCCTCGAAGATACGCAACGGCAGCGGCATCCCTGGGAAGAGCACCGTTCGCAGCGGAAACAAGGGGATCTCCAAGAGCGACTCCGGTGGCGAATTGGCCCGCCCAACGCTCGTTATGGTACTAGCGTGCGCCCAGCCATGCTTCCAACTGTTCCTGGTGCTCCTCGAAGTGGTGTGTCCCGGCGCCCTGCAGCAGCCGGTTGCCAATCTTCGGCCGGCCCTTCTCCGGATCGGCGCCATACATCGAATCGTCCAGCGACCGCGCGGCGGCGACATAGCCCGCATAGGCGGCGTCGAACTGCGCCAGCGCCGCCCGGCCGGGCACGGCCTTGCGCGCGAACTGCTCGTTCCAGCGGTCCGCATCGCTGTAGTCGACTCCTTCCGGCGCCGGGCGCTCACCCCGTGCCACGCGCGCGAACGCACCGGACATCTCGCCGTACCAGCCCGCCATGTGGGCCAGCAATTGCGAAAGGTTCCAGCTCCCCAGCCAGGTCTCGTTGAACTTCTCGTCCGGCAGGCCGGCGATCCTGGCGCGAAAACGGTCGTGGCCGGCCTAGAGCTCGGCGATGGCGTCGTCTTTGTCGGTCATGCTCTTCGTCCTTTCCCGTGCTGTGCATTCTAGCCCGTTACAATCGGCCGGAGTGTGATACGAGCGGAGTTTCGGCTCGGGAGGAGCACCACGATGCCGCACCGCCACCGAACATTCGACCCTGACGCCCACATGTTCACCGGCCGCGGAAGCGCCGTCTACGACCGCCTGGCACCCCTGCTCATGGGCTGGCTCTACAACCGCGTGGCCGCCGATGTCGCGGCCGCGAATTCCATTGGCCTGGTCGTCGATCTCGGTTGCGGCCCTGGACATGCGGCCGTCCGCATCGCGCGCAGGAATTCGGCAGTCGAGGTGGTTGGTCTCGATCCCTCGCCCGACATGATTCAGCGAGCGAGCGCGAAAGCCGAATCGACAGGCGGGCCCCCGCGCCTCCGCTTCGAGATGGGCAGCTCGGCCGCGCTTCCCTTCGCGGACGCGAGCGTTGCGCTGATTGTGTCGTCGCTGAGCGTGCACCATTGGGAGGACGTGCCTGGCGGCCTGGCCGAATGTCTGCGCGTACTCCAGCCTGGCGGTGAATTCTGGATCTACGAACCCGGCGTTCTGATGGGGCGCGAGGTGGAGCGAACCGTTCGCCGCGTCGTGCCTGCCCTCGTCCCGCGGCCCGCCTTTGGACGGAACACGATCCGGCTCGGTCCGATCCCTGTGATGGTCCGGATGCGCCTTCGCCGGCCGCCAGCCGCCTGACCCGCCGCTACATGCTCCGCAGCAGCCGGATGCGCTCGTCGATGTCCGGGTGCGTGTCGAACATGTTGTTGAGGAAGCTCGTGTGCTCCTTGAGCGGGTTGGCGATGTAGAGCGCCGCGGTCGCCTTGTTCGCGGCCTCGAGCGGTTCCGTGTCGTCGCGGATCTTCTCCAGCGCCCGCGCCAGCGACTCCGGGTTGCGGCAGAGGAGCGCGCCGCTCGCGTCGGCCAGGAACTCGCGTTTGCGGCTGATGGCGAACTGCAGAGCCATCGCGGCGATCGGCGCGAGGATCGCGAAGAGGAGCCCGACCACCAGCGCGATCATCTGCAGCTGGTTGCCGCCATTGTTGTCGTCCCGGCTGCGGCGGCTGCCGGCGCCGTAGAACGTCGCCCGCAGGAAGAGGTCCGAAAGCAGGGCGATCACTCCCAGGAGGACCGTTGCCACGGTCATCGTCCGGATGTCGTAATTTCCCACGTGCGAAAGCTCGTGCGCGAGCACGCCTTCGAGCTCGATCGGCTCCAACTTGTTCAGCAGGCCGCGCGTGACCACCACGTGGGAGTGGTTCGGATCGGGCCCGGTCGCGAACGCGTTCGGCGCCGAATCCTCCAGCACCCAGGTTCGCGGCGTCGGCAACCCGGCGCCGATGCACAGGTTCTCGACGCGGCGCACGAACTCCCACTCTTCCTCCTTCGTCACTTCGTGTGCGCCGGAGATGGAGAGCACGATGCTCGTCGAGGCGTAGTAGCTGAACAGCGCGTACAGGATCAGCGCGATCCCCGCGATGCCCGCAAACCCGATTGGCAGCCGGAAGGCGAAAACGGCCAGCGTCACCAGCGCCGTGATAATGACCACGAACCCGGTCATCATGAAGACGGTGGCGCGCTTGTTCGCCCCGATGCGGTCGTAGACGAGGATGGAGCCGGGGGTGGGGGCGGGGTCTAATTCACGATTCACGATTCACGATTCACAATTCTGCCCCCGAACCGGCGCTGGTACCTTCGGCGAAGCTTCTGGCGTTAATTCGCGATTTCAGCCTCTTCTTCGAGGCGACGGTCATCGCCAGGATCTCCCGTCCTTCGGTGATGATGGCACGAACCCTGTCACCCGGCGCGAACCCTCCATCGATGAGAAGTTCGAGCCAGTAGATAGTTTCGTCGGACTCTTCTTCTACAATGGACAGCTTGGCAATGATCTCCTGGATGGACCTCGCCCGGCACGAGGCGCGATAGTTCGCACCGACGGAGGTCGCCGAGCGAAGAACCTGCCGGCCGATCACGTCCACAGCCCTGCCCGGCGTCGGAGCCTCGACCAGTGCGATCACATCGAGCGCAAGCTGCTTCGTTCGCCGTTGGAACTCCCGTTCGTCCACCGTCTCGAATCGTGAATCGTGAATCGTGAATCGTGAATTCGTTCGCCTAGGCGAACGACACCTTCACGTCCTCGCGGGCGGCTTCTTCCGCTTCGAAGAATTCGGCTGATTCGAAGTGGAACATGCCCGCGATCAGGACGTTTGGGAATACCTGGATCTTCTGGTTGAAGCTGCTCACGTTCGTGTTGTAGAACTGGCGCGAGTAGGCGATCTTGTCTTCCGTGTCGGTCAGCTCGCGTTGGAGCTCCAGGAAGTTCTGGTTCGCTTTCAGCTCAGGATAGGCCTCCGCCACCGCGAACAGCCGTCCCAGAGCCTGCGTCAGGATGTTGTCGGCCTGCGCCGCCGCGGCCGGACCCTGGGCTCCCATAAGCCCGGCGCGCGCCGCAGCGACGTTTTCGAACACCTCTTTTTCGTGGCTCGCGTAGCCCTTCACCGTCTCCACGAGGTTCGGGATCAGGCTCGACCGCCGCTTCAACTGCACGTCGATCCCGGACCACGCTTCCTTCACGCGAATCCGCGCACGAACGAGGCCGTTGTAGGTCGACCAGAGGAACAACACGATGATGAGGACGATCACCGCGACGACGATGATGGCGATCAGGGCGCCCATGGCATGCTCCGGAAGCGAAATCGCAGCAATGCTACCACAGGCCGGGCGGACTGCTCGCGAACGAGGAAGAGGCCGTTACCGCTGTTACGCGAGGACGCCCTCCGCCAGCAGGTCGGCCACTTCGTCGGCCGACATCCCGAGGATGCGCTCGCACACGTCCATGGTGTGCTCGCCAAGGAGCGGCGCCGGCGCGCGCAACACGCCCGGCGTTTCGCTCAGCCGCATCGCCGGTCCGTCATAGGCTGACCGCCCGGTCTCCGGGTGGTCGAGGTACACGTAGTAGCCGCGCGCCTTCAGGTGCTCGTCGCGGTCCAGCATATCCTGCGCGTTTTCCACCACGCCCGCCGGAACGCTCGCAGCCTGGAGCGTTTCCATTACCTCCTCGGCGCGGCGCTCCCGAACCCACCCGCCAACGGTCGATTCGAGGGCGTCCTCGTTCGCCTTCCTCGCCGCCGCCGTGGCGAAGCGTGGGTCGGCCGCCACGTGTGACTGTCCGAGCGCCTGGCAGAGCGCCCGCCACTCGCCGTCGTCGCGGCAGGCGATCGCCACCCAGCGGTCGTTCGAGCCGACGCTCTCCGGGTCGTCGGCGCAGCGGAATGCACCGTGTGGGGTGTAGGTGGGGTGGCGGTTGCCGGTGCGGCTCTCGACGATCCCGTTCGCCAGGTAGTTCGCCACCGCCGTTCCCAGCGTCGTTGCCACTGATTCCAGTTGTGGCAGCTCGACACGCTGGCCGGTACCCGTCCGGTTCCGGTAGCGCAGGGCAGCGAGGATCCCCGTGACGGTGTGGCCTGGATTAATGACATAATCAGGATAATTTGTGCCAACGCCGATCGGCGGCCGGTGGGGGTGTCCCGACATGTAGCTGATGCCCGTCACCGGCGTCAGCACGGCGCCGAAGCCAAGGAAGTCCCGGTTCGGCCCTTCCATTCCCTGCATCGGCGCGTACGCGGCGATGATCCTCGGGTTGATCGCCGCGAGCTGCTCGTAGCGGAGGTTCCACTTGTCGATCACCCGCGGTGTGAAGTTCGTCACGAATACGTCCGACTTCTCGATGATCCGGTGCCCGATCGCCTGGCCCTTCTCACTGTTCAGGTCGAGCGTGATCGAAAGCTTGCCCGCGTTGAAATTGTTGAAGTAACCCGAGACGTTATAGCCGCTCTTGAATGTCCCGTCGGGGTTCAAGGCGAACGGGTGCACGACCCGCAGAGAATCGACGTGCTTCTCGGACTCGACCCGCACTACTTCGGCCCCGAACGTGGCAAGCGTCTGGGCGCCGATCGGACCGGCGCCGAACCAGGAGAAGTCGGCGACCCGGATGCCTTCGAGCGGAAGTCCGGTCATCGCGCCACGTCCGTCTGCCCGGCGAGAGCGCCAAGGATTGCCGCCGTGTGCTCGCCCAGCCGGGGCGGCCGCTGAATAACCGCCGGCGTCTCCGACAGCCGGTATGGCACGCCCGGGAACTCCACGGACTCGCCGAGGAACTCCGCGTCGAACCGCGTGAACCAGTGGCGGGCGCGGAGCTGGCGGTCCTCCGCCAGTGTTTTGGGCGTGGACACGATCCCGATCAAGAGCCGCCGGTTCTGGCCCTCGATGTAGCAGTCGACGGTTGTCATGGTCCGGAAGAAGGCGGCCACCGTGTCGCTGATGTGCTGCACCTTTGGCAGCACGTCCTGGGCCGCCGCAGGGTCCGACATCAGCCTCGTGATCCAGCCCATGTTCAGCTCGCCGCTGATGCTGGCATACGGTTCGTCGTCGAGATCCGCAGCCATCCCCCGTTCCCGCATCCAGTCAACGAGTGCCGGGAACCCCGCTCCCGCCGGTGCGAGAACGAATGCGGTGACGTGTCCGTCGAGGGTTTGGTGTACCCCCATTGCGGGAAGGTCGACCGGGATCATCCCGCGCGCTCCCGTTCGCGTGCGGTTCTTCCTCTGGAAGTCCCAGGTCTGCATCGCCGTTTCTTGCGCCATCGAAAGCGCTTCCTGCGCGGAAACGTCCACGAGCTGCCCGCGGCCGGTCTGCTCGGACGAAAGAACGGCCAGCAGTGTCCCCTGCGCCGCCTGGATGCTCGCTGAAACGTTCGCCTGGTTTCCGTAGATCTCCACCGGGGGATCGTCCGGCTCGCCTGCGAGCGTCATGATCCCGCCCATCGCCTGCCCCACGATGTCCGTGTAGGCATAGCCGGCGTGTGGTCCTGTCTGCCCGAACCCGGTGACCGAGGTGTAAACGAGCGCGGGCTTCTCGCGGCGCAGTTCCTCGAAGCCGAGCCCTCGTTCGCCCATCCAGCCGACGGGGTTGTCCTCGAGGATCACGTCGGCGGTCAGCGCGAGCTTGCGCGCCATGGCGCGTCCGTCAACAGTCTCCAGATCGAGCACCACCGACTGCTTTGAGGTGTTGTGGACCCAGAAGGCGATGCTCGTGTCAGGCGAGTCCTGGTCGCGATAGAACGGCGGCGTGTGCCGTTCGCGGCCGCCACCGGGGGGCTCCACTTTGATCACCTGGGCGCCAAGATCCGCGAGCAGGCGCCCGCAATATGACGCCGTTTCGTCGGCGAATTCCACGACACGCAGGCCAGCGAGAGCGCGATCGGCCATTGGCTCAGACGCCGGTGGTCGCCGGCACGGCCTTCGGCAGCCGGTTCGCGATGATGTCGGCGGCCTGGGAAACCATCCCGTTCAGGATGTCCGCGGCGGACCGTTCGGTCGTCAGAATCCCCGAGATCTGC